>NZ_CAJCHS010000151.1 GCF_903970205.1 Nevskia soli
AGCGCGCTAAGTCCCGAGACGGTTACACCGTACTGCAGGGGCGAGATACCGGACGACGTATACTCGGTCTGATTCACCCCGAATTTAAAGTCATTGACCAAGGTAGGTGTAAATACGTGCAGCAGTTCCGCGGCGCCGTTATTGAACTTCGTGTCATATCCGGTTAATGCAATGAGCTGACCGCTCGGTGTCTGCTCCACAGCTTCGTCCGAGTTAAAGCGTATAAACCCCGTAGTCCGATCGGAGAAATGTTCGTCAACGCGGATCATTCCGGAATCTTCATTATCGATTTGCCGGCCATTCGCCACATAATTCCAGACATCCGGATTCGATGTTGGAGAAGTGCCCGCTGGGAATGCTTTGAGAATCGGATCCAGAACCGGGGAAACGATTGATGTTTGCTCGATGAAGCTGGGGCTCGGCACCAATCCGATCTGTGTTCCGTCGAGTCTTTGACGTAAGCCCTCGTAGTTCGCATAGAAGAATGTCTTGTTGTGAACAATAGGACCGCCAACCGCTGCGCCGAACTGGTTCAGGAGGAACGGATTCGGTGATGGACCATTGAATGGCGTGCGTGCTTCCATGGCGTCGTTTCGGAAGTAATCGAAAATATCGCCGTGGAACGCGTTGGTTCCGGAAGGTGTGACCACAACTACCTGGCCCCCGGCCGTTCCTCCTTCCACGTCCGCGCCGAACGTCTGCGTCTGCACCTGAAACTGATCGATGGAATCCAGCGGGATATTGAGCCGCACATACTCGCGTTGCTCCTGATTAAAAACCGCCGTGGCGTCCAATCCATCGAGAGTTATGTTGTTATCGTCGAGGCCGTGTCCAGCGAACCGGATAGTCCTCTGGTCTCCTGCCCCGTTGTCAATCGCTCCAGGTACTAATGAAGTCAACGTCGCCCAGTTACGCCCGTCGAGTGGGAGTTCATCCACCTGTTCCCGCTCAACGGGCGCGCCGATGGTTGCGTCTACCTTATCGAGCTCGACAAGAGACTCTGTAACTGTCGTCTGCTGCGATGCGCCGGCCACGAATAACGTGGAGTTCAGTGTACGAGTCTGTCCAACGAACTGCTGCACTCGCTCGATGTGAGTTGTCGAAAACCCGTCCTTTGATATCTCAACCGTGAAGATCCCTGCCGGCAGGTCGGCCAGTTCGTAATTCCCTTGCGAGGTCGTTTCCGTTTGGCGCTTAAGACCGGTAGCTGCCTCGGTTGCCTGGACCTGCGCGTGGGGAACGCGTCTGCCCTGTTGGTCGGAGACCGTGCCGGTCAGCGAGGAGCTTTCCACTTGGGCACGGACGATTCCAGAAAGTGAAAACAAAAGGGAAACAACGCAGATTAGAAGGCGGACCGGCGTTCGCATAGCAGTTTCATGAGATTACGGCGCAATTGCTAATTTAAGATTACAAAAGCCAGTCAATTAGATTACGGTCTTGTAATCTCAGTGAGCTGTATCACATTGTGAGTGTCGCTGAAAACGCGGCGTCTTAGTTCCACTCGGTTTAACAATTAGCCGGGCAAAATAGGCTGTGGAGGCGCGATTTTGCCGATATTAACGCTGCATTTCGCGCTCGAAGACGGCAAGAGACTCGGTTGGTTGCCCGGCACGTTGAGAGTGCTTGACTTCGCGCAGTATCTTCCCGTTCTCGGCGAGCGTCCAGATCTGCTGGGAAACGATTTCCCTCCCGCGCTCGTGCTCCACAGTGTCGAATACAAGGCTCTCGCCGTTCCACCGCACTTTGGTGTGAAATTCGTCCCCGTCGAGCCCCTTATAAACCAACTCCGGGCCACCAACTTCATATTTGAGGTTCAGTGACCGCTCGCCTTGAACGGTTGTGGTCCGCGCATTGACCGTCAATTCGGGGCCGGTCTGTTGAATATCAAGCTCTTTTGCATTTCTGGAATTGCCCACCGGTACACTTCGTGAGAGATCCTGATGCCAGGTACCGGAGAAATCGGGCTGCGCTGCGCTTACCGGGCGGGACAGGAGGAGGACTGCAACTGAAGCTATTAGTCCAAATGGCGATTTTGGTGAAATTCGCATATAGGTTAGCCTTGACGATAGCATCGCTCAATTGGTATCGCTGCGGTGGGAGTAACTCACAATGAGATTCCTTTTCAATCACCCCGGTGTAGCCAACTAATGCGGCCTCGAACAATCTGGCTGATGGCGATCAGCGTGGGCGTGATCGTAGCGAACATCTACTACGCACAGCCACTGCTGGCTGATATTGCACGCGACCTGCACTTCAGCGTTGTCACAGCGGGTCTGGTGGCAATGTTGTGCCAGATAGGCACTGTCGCGGGCATGCTCTTGTTCGTGCCGCTCGGCGACACGCACGAGCGCCGCGGACTGATCGTTAAGTTGATTCTGGGAGCCGCCGTATCGCTCATCGCCTTCGCCATCGCGCCCAACGTGACATGTCTCGCCGTTGCCGCGTTAGCGGTCGGCCTGTTCGCCGCGACGGTGCATGTGATTGTGCCTTACGCCGCGCATCTTGCTCCCGATGATCAACGCGGCCGCGTGCTCGGTTTTGTCTTCAGCGGACTGCTCATGGGCATCCTGCTCGCGCGCACGTTCAGCGGCTTCGTCGGGGCTCAGTTCGGATGGCGATCCGTGTTTTGGACCGGAGCTGTTGCGATGTTGGTATTGGCTGCGCTCATCCGCTGGCAGTTGCCCAAGAGCGATTCGGAATTGCAACTTACTTGGCGCGAGCTTGTCGGCTCTTCTTGGATATTGGTGCGTGACCATGCGGCACTGCGCGAGTCGGCCTTGGCTGGCGCGCTCGGGTTCGCCGCCTTCAGCGCGTTTTGGACTACTCTCGTGTTTCGTCTCGGCGCGCCGCCGTTTCACTACGGCAGCAGAGTCGCAGGACTGTTTGGATTAGTCGGCGCGGCCGGCGCCTTGGGGGCGCCTATAGTCGGTCATCTGGCCGACCGGCGCGGCCCTAGAGATACAGTCATGGTTGCCTTGGCGGTCGGCGCTATGTCTTTCCTGGTCATGGGCTTTTGGGGCTCAAGCCTGGCCGGGCTGATCGTAGGCGTCATTCTGCTCGACTTAGGTGTTCAATCCGCCCACGTTTCAAATCAAACACGAATCTACGCGATTGACCCAGCGGCGCGCAGCCGGCTGAATATGGTCTATATGGTCTGTTACTTCAGCGGCGGAGCGCTCGGCTCCTACGCCGGCGCCCACGCCTGGCAGTTGCTGGGGTGGCGCGGCGTCTGCGGCTTTGGCGCGGTCGCGCTGGGAGCAGGAGCGCTGCTGTTCACCCGCGGTCGTCTTCCTCAGCCGCGGTAACATAGCAGACATCCCAATTCATGTCCTTCCGTCGATTGTTTCCAGCGGAGTTAATCGCTTCCGTATCACTTTTCTTACTCATTTGTAATGCTCCGGCTCAAACCGGTCCGCCGCCGATTCCTGCCGTACAATCCGTGACTCCCATGGGACTTGTCGGGCAAAGCCCGTTGATCCAAGGCCGTGACGGCACTTACAGCGCTCTCATGAACGGCACGTCTTATTGGTTATTCGATGACACTTCCATGACGGAGGAAAATGCAAGCGGCGAAAACTTCATCGATAACTCGATGGCTTGGACCTCTAACCTGGATGCGTCTAACGGAATTACGCTGACCGGAAACTATGTTGATTCCACCGGAGTGCCAACCGAGTTTCTACCCTTTCTTCCGTGGGAGGCAGCCTACAACACTCTACACAGCTCGAGCAATTGCCAGAAAAAACCTTGCGGCGCGGAGTTTGCCCTATGGCCTGGGCCGCTGGTTCCCGATCCGGCGCGGAACCGCGCGCTAATCTTCTACACGGAGATCTGGCGGGATTCGAATGAACCCGGCTGGACGACCCTGGGGACGGGTATCGCAATCTGGCAGAGCGGGAAAATCACGCGTCCCGCAGTCAATCCCGGAACTACCTTTCCAACTCTGATGTGGACTGGAACCGAGGTAGGGTTCTCGGCGGGTTGGGTAGTCTCAGGCGATACTCTTTACGCTTATGGGAACCAAAGCGAGTTTCTTTCGGAGAATACGCAAATTGCACAGGTAGCCCTGGAAAATGCGACGACTCCGTCGGCATGGACTTACTACGCCGGCAACAACACCTGGAGTCCGAACGCTTCCGACGCAGTAACCGTGTTTAATGGTGGAGACGCGGGCAGTTCGGTTTTCTACGACAACTTCCTCGGGATGTACGTCGCCATCTACGGCGGAGTGGAGAACGACAACATCTACTATGCCGTGTCTTATACGCCCTGGGGTCCTTGGTCCGCAGCGGCCGAGTTCTATACGGGTTTGCCGGGATACGAGGGGAATGCGGATTATGCCGCGCTGGCCCACCCCGAGTTCGCCGGTGGAAACGGCCAGACTGAGTATGTGGTCTATGTTCAGGACACAGGTTTCCTTGCGCAGAACCTGCAGCTGGTTCAACTCGTGTTCGCTCCGCCGGCGAATTGAGACGAATCGGCGGCGGCTCTGGATTTAGGGCCTAGGACAATAATTTATGAACTCCGACGTTGAGTTACTCGTCTCATCTAATGACGTGACATCACGCGCAACCAAACCCGAAGTCTCGCTGTTTCGCCTCTACACGTTGCGCGCCTGTTACCTTATCTTGAGTGCCGGGCTGGGCGTGTATATCTGGCCCGTGGTGCTTAGCCATACGAGCGAACTCGCGGAAACGGCTGGGGTTCGGTTCGCCCTGCTGGCCGGTCTCGGTGCGACAGCGGTATTGGGGCTTCGATACCCCGTTCAGATGTTGCCGTTACTTTTGTTTGAGCTGATCTGGAAAGCGATCTACCTGATCTTTTTTGCGCTGCCCCTATGGTCTGCCCACCAGATAAGCCCGGCGACCGCGGAAGATATCAAGAGCGTGGCGATGGTCGTTATTCTTGTTCCGCTGATCCCCTGGCGCTACGTGTTCGCTCACTATGTTCTTCAGCGTGGCGAGCGTTGGAAGTAAGTGCTCTACTTACTTTGCTTGCCAAAAACCAGGGCCAGGAAGTTCCATCAGAAACTGACGCATCGCGACTACAATCTCTTCCAAATGCGTTTCAAGTGCGAAGTGGCCGGTGGGCAGAAATTTGACGATTGCGTCCGGGATGTCCCTAGGCTTCGCCGTTCGAAAATACTCCTGGAACCTTGGGTACAACTTCACGTTGTTGGCATAGTCAAGGAATAGATCGAGCTGTATGTCAACGCTCCCGTGACGCGACAACAATGCAGCATCCAGTGTGTAGCCTTCGGGCGTGATCAGAGTCGGGTCGGGTATCCCGACAGAATACTCGTGATCCCTTCAGGGGTAGGCGTTGCCATTCTGAGACACGATGGCGGTCACGCGCTCGGGCGCCATCAACGCCACCCGGAAGCCGGTAGGCGCTCCGTGGTCAAACACGTACATCGCGTAGCGTGTAAGGTTGAGAGCCTGAGTGAAGGCGACGATCGTCTTCGCCAACGCTTCGAAAGTATATTTGTACCGGCGCGCCGCAGGAACCTCAGGTGAAGCCGAAGCCCGGCAGATCTGAAGAGATCACCGGATAATGGTCGGTGTGCCAGGGAATCAGCTCGCGATACTGAAACGATGATGCGGGAAACCCGAAAATCAAGAGGATAACCGAAGCGTTCGCGGGACCCGCCTTGCGGTAGAACAGTGGACCCCGTCAAGCTAGGCTTTCTTGTACTGTTAGTTTTGCGAGAGGGTCGAGCAGCGCACACGATCGCTCGGAAATCGGTTCAGGCGGGCAAACAATGGGCCGTTTTCTCTTCGATCGGCAGCCCAAACGCAGGCACGCGGTGGCGTGAATCGCACAATCAATTCAGCCTCGGTTTCACTTGCACCCCTTTTCGTGATTACAATGGCTAATCTACGACCATGATCGGTCCGGTCTTTTGCCTGATGCTGCAGACGCGCCTCGCGGAGCACTCCGTGGCCAACATATTCGACCCGCGCGCCACGCCCGCGGCAACCGAAAAGAACCTTGCGCTCTTTACGTTCAGCATCACCGGCGGGATTTTCATCGTGGTCGCCGCGCTTCTCATATTCGCCATTGTGCGGTATCGCAGCCGCATTCCCAACGACCTTGAGGAACCCGCCCAGGTTTACGGAAGCGGCAAAATTGAACTCGCGTGGACCGTGATACCAATCCTCATTGTCTTCGTTCTGACCGGTGTCACCGGACGGGTAATTGCCAGCATCGAGGACTCGCCGCAACCTTCATCCGCGACCCACATCACGCTAGTCGGAAGGCAATGGTGGTGGGAAGTCCACTACCCGGATTTCGGAATCGTTACAGCGAACGAGATCCATGTCCCCGTCTCGCGCTCAGCCCAGGACCATCCTACCTTCTTCACGCTCCAGAGCGCCGACGTAATCCATAGCTTCTGGGTGCCGCAGTTGTCCGGCAAGACTGATTTAATACCTAACCGGGATAACCATATTTGGATCGACCCGCGCGAACCCGGCATCTATCTCGGCAACTGTGCCGAGTACTGCGGAACCCAACACGCAAACATGATGCTACGGGTTATCGTGCATCCAGCGGGCGAGTTCGAGAAGTGGGCGGTTGCGGAGCGCACCTCTTTCGTTCCTGCCGCGCAGTCTAATCCCGGCCGGGCGGTCTTTGAAAGCCTTGCGTGCGTAAACTGCCACACCGTTCGCGGGAGCGTTGCCGCCGGCAGATTCGGTCCGGACTTGACCCACTTGATGCGCCGTCAGACCATCGGCGCGGGAGTAGTTCCGCTCACGCCCAAGAATCTCAGGGACTGGGTTGCCGACCCGCAAGAGGTCAAGCCTGGCTGTCTGATGCCCAGCATGAATCTTTCGAACACCGAGCTAACTCAAGTAGTCTCTTACCTGGAGGCACTGAAGTAGGAGACCTATGGGATCTACTGATTATCCGCTGGATCGCCAGGACGCCCATCAGGACGTTCACCAGGCAATCCGTCCCTATGTCCACTCCGATAAGCTGTCGTTTTCCGACGCACTCTATGTCATAGTTACGACCGTCGATCACAAGAAACTCGGACTGATGTACATCGTTGCGTCGTTGATCTTCTTAGTTATCGCGGGACTGATGGCCAGCGTCATGCGGTTGCAATTGGCGTTCCCGAATGGTCATGTCGTCTCCCCGGCAACCTTCAACCGGCTGTTCACGATGCACGGGACTACCATGGTGTTTCTGGTCGGCATGCCTCTGCTTGCGGGCTTTGCCAATTATCTGATCCCGTTGATGATCGGCGCGCGGGACATGGCATTCCCTCGCCTGAATGCATTTGGCTTCTGGATATTTCTGTTCGGGGGCTTTCTTCTTTATTTCAGCTATGTGGGCGGAGGTGGGTTACAGGGAGCGGGATCGGCCCCCGATGTGGGTTGGTTCGCTTACTCTCCACTTACCGAACGAGCGTTCTCGCGCGGGCTTAGCACGGATTACTGGACCTTGGGTGTTCTCTGCTCGGGCATCGGCAGCCTCGCGAGCGCGCTCAATGTAATTGCCACCGTGGCGTCTATGCGATGCCCTGGAATGACGCTGTCCCGCATGCCCATGTTCGTTTGGCTGATGCTAGTCGATTCCTGGCTAATCCTGATTGCGCTACCCCCGCTCTCTGCCGCACAAATCATGCTAATGCTCGACCGCTATCTCGGGGCCCATTTCTTCGATACTCAGAACGGCGGTTCAGCTATACTCTGGCAGCACTTCTTCTGGATCTTCGGTCATCCGGAGGTTTATATTCTGATCTTCCCGGCATTCGGAATTCTTTCGGAGGTCATCCCGATCTTTTCGCGCAAGCCGATCTTCGGCCGTCCTGCCATGGTCGCCGCTGCGGTCGCGATTGGTTTCATCAGCCTCAGCGTTTGGGCGCATCATATGTTCGCTGTTGGTCTGGATTCCGCGTCGAATATCTTCTTCGCCGCGGCCACGATGATGGTTGGCGTTCCCACTGGAATAAAGATTTTCAACTGGCTTGCAACCATGTATGGGGGCAAACTTATCTTTCGTACTCCGATGCTTTTTTGTATTGCCTTTCTATTTCAATTCCTGATCGCCGGACTCACCGGTATCATGCTCGGCGTCACGCCGTTCGATTGGCAGCTCCACGATTCCTACTTTGTCGTCGCTCACTTCCACTTCACCTTAGTTGGCGGATTTGTCTTCGCCATCTTTGCTGGTATGTACTACTGGTTTCCGAAAGCATCCGGGCGCATGTTAAGCGAAACTCTCGGAAAGTGGCATTTCTGGCTCATGACGGTCGGCTTCAACCTAACCTTCATTCCGCTTCACTTCGTTGGGATGATGGGGATGCCGCGCCGTATCTACACTTACCCGTATGGGCGGGGCTGGGAGTTGTGGAACTTTGTGGCGTCAGTGGGCGTCGTCTTGCAGCTGGCCGCGGTTGCTATCTTCGTCTGGAACATCCTTCAATCACTTGGGCGTAGCGATAGCGAGCGCTCCGGAGACGATCCGTGGAACGCCTGGACTCTCGAATGGGCGACTCACTCCCCGCCTCCAGAGTACAATTTCGAGAAGATCCCTGTCGTATATTCCAGCCGCCCGCTGTGGGATCTCAAGCACCCGGAAGATCCGGATTGGGAGTTCGAATAGTCTGCTATGGCCTCCGTCTCCTCAGCATTAGTGCCTCCAGTCATCGATCCGGCGCAGTGGAAGCTCCCAGATCGCGGAATCATTGGGATTGCCTGCCTCATCATCACGGAATCGGCGCTATTTTCGATCTTCGTTGTCGGTTATATCTTCTACATCGGTAAGAGTCTGAATGGTCCATATCCCAAGGACGTGCTGCACTTTCCAGTCCTGGGAACGATCGCTCTGCTTTCGAGCAGTGTCACGATTGTGATCGCCGAGCGCGCGCTTGAGCACGGCCGGCGCGCCTTGTTTCAGTTGTGGTGGATCGTTACGATCCTACTGGGTGCTTTCTTTCTCGGCTCAACAGCAATGGAATGGCATCAGCTAATCGTCAACGAGCATCTGACCATCAGCACGAATCTATTCGGTACAACGTTCTATTCCTTAGTCGGTCTGCACGCCAGTCACGTAATTGTCGGCCTCTTATTCCTCTTACTGGTGGGCGCCGTCACTTTGTTCGGGTTTCCAATCGAGACCCAGAAGCGCCGCGTGATGTTCCTTTCGTGGTATTGGCATTTCGTAGACGTTGTCTGGATTATCGTTTTCACAGTCGTCTATATCGTGGGGAGGTGACCGATGCACAGCGAGACATATGGCGACGCTGCTGAACGCACGAATCTTGAACACATTCACTTGCCCGCGCCGACTTACTGGCCGTTCGTCTTCAGTTTCGGGCTGATGTTGATTTTTGCCGGTCTCGCGACGCATTGGATTGTCGGTGTCACCGGCCTTGTAATCGCTGCGCGCGGCGCATTCGGTTGGTGGCGAACCGTCATCCCAATCGAGTTACATGAGGATGTGCCGATCGACCTTCTCCGACGTCCCGCGCCGATTAGCATCGAAGGCCGAAGCGTCATCCGTTTGAAACTCGGTGAAGCGGACCATCGCGCCCGCATTCCAGTCGAGGTCCACCCTTACACCGCCGGCATCTGGGGCGGTCTCATCGGCGGTATCGTCATGGCCGGACTAGCTTGTTTGTACGGCCTGATTGCGCAACACAGCATCTGGTGGCCGGTGAACCTGTTAGCCGGTGTAGTTCTCCCGAGTATAGGAAATGCGAGTGATGACCAGTTGCGTGCGTTCAATGGCTTGGCTTTCTTTGTAGCTTTGGGCGGACACGTGGTCATGTCGGCGCTGGTAGGTCTCGTGTACTCCGTGATGTTGCCTATGTTCCCGAAGTACGCCCCGTTTTGGGCCGGCGTCATGATGCCGTTGCTGTGGAGTGCATTTATTGCTACGTCTCTTTCGATTGTCAATCCGGCCTTGAACTCTCGAATTAACTGGTACGCCTTTGTTGCTTGCCAGCTCGGGTTCGGCGTCGTGGGCGGGTATGTCATCGCCCGGTCCACACGTATCCACACCTATCAGTCTCTAGGTTTTGCGCAGCGCGCCGGGCTGGAGGTTACCCCCGGCGGCCATCGACAGGAAAAACCCTGAAGTGTATCGCCTACTCTTAGCGACAGTGTGCCTTTCGACCATGGCCTGTCTACCGCATCCGAGTAACGAGTCGCCTGTGAAGGCCACCGAATTCGGTTCACTCTACGAACAGAATTGTGCGGGTTGCCATGGCACAGACGGAAAGAACGGCCCCGCCCGGCCCCTTCATGATCCCGTCTTTGTCGCATATATGCCCGCCGACCAAATCAAGCTAGTTATCGAGAACGGGCGCACGGGCACGCCGATGCCGGCCTTTGGTCAAGCGCAAGGCGGTCCGCTGAATGACGGCCAGGTCGCTGCCCTTGTCCAAGGTATCGAGAGCTGGGGCAAACCTATCGACGGTATCCCTTCATACACTGCTGCGACAACAGGCGATCCACATAGCGGAGCCCGGCTCTTCGCGCAGAACTGTTTTATGTGTCACGCGAAGGGCGCGGCGGTGGGCCCGGTGACCGACGCCGCTTACTTGACGTTGGTGAGCGATCAGGGGATCCGTAGTTCCATCGTCACCGGTAGACCCGACTTAGGGATGCCGGACTGGCGTCACTTGCATGTGGGCAAGGCTCTAAGCGAGCAGGAGATTACCGATCTCGCTTCCTACCTTTCTTCGCTTCGCCCAGCTGCTGCGAACACAACGACGGCTGAGCATAGCTCGCCAACTGGAAACGTACCGGTCAACAGCGCCGATAATAGCGCTATACGACATACGGGAAAGAAACAATGAGCGAACCGCGTCACGAAAGCGAGTCTTACGAATCCGGCGAACTCGTCAATATAGAACCCACAGCTACTCCTACACGGCGACTCTGGTTGGCTTGGGTCGGTTCGGGGCTCAATGCGATAGCCGGCCTCCTGTTCGCCATCCCATTAGTCGGCTTTGTCTTTTCCAGCTTCGTCACTCGCCGGGACCCGCGCGCGTGGATCTCTCTAGGTCCGCTTGAAAACTTTCCGGAGAAGCAGACGCGTTTGGCAACTTATCGGAATCCGTTTACGCGGCCCTGGGACGGGCAAACGGCCAATATTCCCTGCTGGGTTCGTCACGCCGACGGCAATCAGTTTCAAGTCTTTGCAATTAACTGTACGCATTTAGGCTGCCCGGTCCGCTGGTTCTCCGAATCCGGCCTCTTCATGTGCCCGTGTCATGGCGGAGTCTACTATGAGGACGGCTCACGTGCCGCAGGGCCGCCGCCGCGAGGCCTTTACCAATACGACTATAAGGTTGAGAACGGACAACTTTGGGTCAAGGGCGGTCAGATGCCGACTCTTGCCAATCCGGTTTAAGCGCAGATGAACACCGCCCGTAAAATCGCGCTTTGGCTTGACGACCGCCTACACCTCACAGCGCTATTTACCGCGACCGCGGGACATGAGGTGCCCGCTAACTCCGGCAGTTGGTTCTACGTCTTCGGAAGCGGAACGCTGCTTTGTTTTGTCATTCAAGTCATTACCGGCGCCTGCCTTGCGTTTGTCTATATTCCGTCAACCAATGAAGCGTACACCAGCCTCGAATACCTGAATCACGCTCAGTTCCTCGGCTGGTATCTTCGCGCGGTTCATGTCTGGGGATCGAACTTCATGGTCGCGATCATGACCATGCATATGATCCAGGTGTTCCTGTTTGGTGCCTATAAGTACCCGCGCGAACTAACCTGGGTAAGCGGTGTCTTCTTGCTGCTGTTTACTCTTGGGATGGCGTTCACCGGCCAAGTGCTGCGCTTTGATCAGGATGCTTACTGGGGACTGAGTATCGGAGCATCGATCACCGGTCGTATCCCGCTGATTGGCGCGCAAATGGTTCACCTTCTGTTAGCGGGACCTATCATCGCCGGCGAAACACTCTCGCGATTTTTCACGTTTCACGTGTTTCTTATCCCCGGTCTGATCATCGCTCTGATCAGCATGCACCTTCGGTTGGTTCTTACCAAGGGCATCAACGAATATCCGAAGCCGGGCGATAAGGTCCGGCGCGAAACCTACGATGCTAAGTACAAGGAAATCATTAAAACGCAAGGCGTGCCGTTCGTTCCCGATGCGATCGGGAAAGATCTGATCTTCTCAGGGCTTCTCCTCATCGCGATCCTGACTTGTGCTGCGATCTTCGGCCCCAAAGGTCCTCTGGGAGTACCCGATCCGACCATTGTCGATACAAGTCCCCGTCCAGACTTCTACTTTCTTTCCATCTTCGCCGCACTCGCGCTGCTGCCTGCCTGGATGGAAGTCCTTATTCTTTTCGGAGCGCCACTGGTTGTCCTCTCGCTTCTGCTTGGTTTGCCTTTCTTCGATAACACGGGCGAGAAGAGTGCCCGAACGCGTCCCGTCGCGGTCCTGATCGTGATTGTTACGGTTCTTGTACTCGGCGTGCTTACCTACATGGGCGAGACTTCGCCTTGGTCGCCTCACATGACGGCGTGGAGCGAGAATCCAATCCCCGTCGCGTATCTTCGTCACCGGACGCCTCTACAGCTCCGCGGAGCCGCCTTTCTGCAAAATAAGCAATGCCGAAACTGCCATGCTCTTGGCGGAGTAGGCGGCGAGCGCGGCCCCGCGCTGGATGATGTGGCAACCCGGCTTACCGCAGATGAAATGGTCCGCCAGATTATCCAAGGCGGCGGCAATATGCCTGCTTACGGTAAGAAGTTAAGTCCCGCAGAGGTCGAAGCGATTGTATCATTCATGCAGACATTGCGCCCGAACTATCGCCCCGCGGCACTCGTTTCAACGAATCCCGAAATCCGCAAGTGAAGCTCTTCTTTATCCTCCTCGCGGCCTTTCTCTACTTTCGGGGATGGCTTCGCGATTCGCAGCGCCGACCGAGTCAGCTAGCCGCGTTCCTTGGCGGGCTGCTCGCCTTATTCATCGCCCTGGTCTCGCCGCTCAATACTCTCGATGCGTTCTATCTCTCGGCGCACATGACGCAGCACCTCTTGCTCATCATGGTTGCGCCCGCGCTTATCCTGTTAGGTCACCCGCTGATTCCCTTTCTACGAGCCTTCCCGAAACCATTCGCCCGTGAAGCTTTCGGCCCGTTTCTCACTTCGCCGGCACTCCGCGGGATCGGTCGTGGCTTAATCTATCCTCCGATCGCATGGCTGTTGTTCACGATCAGTACCGTGAGTTGGCATATTCCAGCGCTATACCAACTCGCGCTCCACTTCCCGTTGTGGCACGACGTTCAGCACGCCTGCTTCTTCTGGACCGGGATTCTGTTTTGGTGGCCGGTGATCGAAAATGACTCTCACTGGCCGCGTTGGGCATTCATCCCTTATTTTTTACTCGCGGACATTGTAAATACCGCATTGTCGGCTTTTTTCGTGTTCTCCGGAGCCTTACTCTACCCGGACTATGCTCTACTGTCTAGCATTCCGGCCGCGCAGCACGACCAGACTCTCGCCGGCCTCATCATGTGGGTGCCAGGGTCGCTGATCTATCTTGTGCCGGCAGCTGTAATTGGCGCCAGGATACTTACTCCTGCACACGCGCCGGAACCTAAGCGGTCGAAAACCAAGTTACAACTAATTCAGATTAATAGGGCGCCTGGTGCAGTCTTGAGAGCACGCCGGCCGCTTCAGATCGTCATGCTCGCGTTGGCGGTGATTGTGATTTTCCATGGCCTAACCGGCCCGCGGCTAGCCGCTCTCAATCTCGCCGGAATTCTCCCGTGGACTTATTGGCGAGCGCTATCAATCGGCGCGCTGCTGATCGTGGGCAACGTATTCTGCATGGCTTGCCCGTTCACGCTTGCCCGTGACGTCGCCCGGCGCGTCTTACCGGCAACTCGATCCTGGCCGCGCATCCTGCGTAACAAGTGGATTCCCGTTACTCTATTCGCGCTCTATCTGTGGGCTTACGAAGCCTTTGCCCTTTGGAATAGGCCGTTTACAACAGCTTTAATCGTGGTCGGATACTTCATGGCGGCCATCGCGATTGACGGAACCTTCCGGGGAGCCTCCTTCTGTAAGTACGTCTGCCCTATCGGCCAGTTCCACTTTGTAGCTTCGACAATCTCACCGGCTGAAATCCGTGTCCGGGATCAGGAGGTATGCGCTAACTGCCGAACCTTCGATTGTATCCGCGGTAACACTCGTCAGCGCGGGTGCGAACTCCAGCTCTTCCAACCCGAAAAGCGCGGCAATCTCGACTGCACCTTCTGTCTTGATTGTGTGCGCGCCTGCCCGCATTCGAATGTGATCGTAGCGCACCGAACGGCGTCCGTCTCTACTCTCGTCGGCCGTCGCGACGTGGCCGTCTTTGCTCTCCTATTTGTCTTCGGCGCTCTGGCAAACGCCGCGGGAATGACGGCGCCCGTCATGACGCTCGAACATTCGTTACACGCTCGCCTCGGAGCGAACGCGATGCCGTTGGTCATTCTGGCCTTTCTTATAGTTACGACAGGAATTCCGATCGTGCTAGCTACTCGAGTGCGAGACTGGCGCCGCTATGCCTTCCCGCTCGTTCCCGTTGGAGCGAGCCTATGGGCGGCGCACCTGTTATTTCACTTCGTTACCGTTTCGACCGGGGGCGTCCCCGCCTGGCTAACACCGGCGCAGTTATTAGTGTTCGATGCCGGCGCAATTGCCGCGCTTTTCAGTATCTGGCAAGTATCCCCCCGACTAGCATCTGCTGCTCCCTGGCTTGTGACGGCTTGTATCATCTACGGCGCGGGCGCCTGGACACTGCTACAACCTATGCAGATGCGGGGCATGCGTTGAAACTGCGGTGGATCGCCGCTATTCTGTGCTCACAACTTGCCGTTTTCGCTGACGGCGGCCGAATAATCTTCCATAGGGTAGCTAACGGACTCGTGCTCACTCTGTTCGCGTCGCCGACTCCGCTACGCGAAGGGACCGCCGATTTCAGTGTTTTCATTGAGGACGCGGCATCTTCGAACCCGGTGCTCGACGGATCGGTGAGAGTAACCGCGACAACCCCCGGCGCCCGCACGGTAACCGCGACGTTAAATCGCCAGGATGCCACGAACAACTTGCTCTACGCGGCGTCTCTCAGATTGCCGCAAGCGGGAACCTATACTCTACTTCTTGAAGCCGCCACTAAGTCAAAAGCAGCAAAGCTCACCGTCGATCTGGAAGTTCTCCCAACTGCTTCCCCGGTACAGGCTTACTGGCCTTACCTCACTCCTGTTCCCCTGGCGATCATTTTGTTCGCCGTGAACCGGCTGATGCGTCGCGCTAACCGCGCATCTGTATAACGGGTTTCTTCCGCGGCTTCGTGTCTTTGTAAGCGGCCAGGGCTCCTGCCAAGGGCACAACATCGAACTCCGGCACGCGAAAGGCACCCGACGCAATCGATGGAACGACGGCCGCAAGTATCTCGCGGCAGTCTTCAAATCCCAGGGCCAGCGAATCAAGCCCGAACAGCCGCGCCTCGCGGTGATAGAAGTCGCGCAGATTGAAAGTAACCTGGCCATCGCCGGGCGATGCGATCGCTACTTGCCGTCCACCATGCGCAAGGCTCTTCAAACAGGGTACGAATAGCGGTCCCCCGACCACGTCGAGAACCATCTCGACTCCTCGCTCCGCAGCCGCGAGTACGCCGCCGTCCAAAGTTGTGTTCGATAAGTCGATCCAGATGTCGGCGAGCTCCCGGTCCACATCGGTAACTTCGGCCATCGTGCGGACAGTTCCAAGCACCCTTGCGCCTTTCGAGCGGGCAATCTGTGCGGCGGCGGAACCGACCGATCCAGTAGCCCCAGTGATCAGAATCGTCTCGCCCGCGCGGAGCGCGCCAATCTGAACCGCACTCCAGGCAGTTAGATAAGTGACGCCGATGCTGGCGCCTTGCTCGAAGGAAAGGGAGAGCGGCAGTTCGACAAGTGAGTTCTCCGGGACCACCAGGAACTCCGCGTGCGACCCGTCGCGCGTAAATCCCAGCCCGTCGCCGGAACCAAAGACGCGCTTATCTTTCCACTCTGCAGAACCCTCTACAATAACACCCGCATAATCCCGCCCCGGGATGCGCGGGAGCGTTGTTTGATGCATTGCTCCCTGTACATTCTTGACGTCACTCGGATTGAGGGCAGCCGCCTCGACGCGGATGAGAACTTCGCCAGGTTTCGGCGCAGGGGTTGCCACGTCGCGTAGCTCAAGATACGCCAAGTCACCGGTGCGATCGAATTGCAGAGCTCTCATTCCTTTTATTGTCGCAAGAGTGCGGTAGCGGCGACCCGCTTAGCGGATTACTCGGTCACCGCAAGTAGATATTTACTTTCGATGCGCGTAAACCGTTCGTCCTCGTGCATTTCGGTCCGTTTTGATAAGTCGAGTCGCAGCCATTCCGAACGAAAACCCTTGTCGAAGGGGCACAATCCAAGTGTGGAAGTAGACACGTGGAATGGGCCGCCGGGAGGTCAAATCGTTGGAAATTGATGACCCCGTCGAGTTCGTTCGGGAGCAGCTCAACTTTGAACCGGATGAGCAACAAGAACGAGTACTGCGCGCGCGAGGTAAACGTGGAATCCTGAACTGCACCCGGCAGTGGGGTAAGTCAACCATCGCGGCCGCCAAAGCTGTGCACCGGGCGCATACCCATCCGGATAGCCTGGTCTTAGTAGCGAGCCCGGGCGAACGTCAGTCCGCCGAGTTCTTGCGCAAAGCGTCAGGCATGGTGAAAAAGCTCGGCATCAAGCCCCGCGGCGACGGGGATAACTCCATTTCGTTATTGTTCCCGAATGGCTCCCGCATTGTGGGACTGCCGGGCACGGAAGGAACTGTTCGCGGGTTTTCGGCTGTCTCGCTGCTGCTAATTGACGAAGCTTCGCGTGTGGCCGACACGATGTACAAGGCGCTCCGCCCCATGCTCGCCATCGGAAACGGCGATCTCTGGCTTATGAGTACGCCCTACGGCAAGCGCGGGTTCTTCTATGAGTCATGGGAGCACGGGGGCGACTTATGGCAGCGCGTGAGTGTAGAAGCCGCAAGCTGTCCGCGAATGGACCCCGAGTTTCTCGAGGAAGAACGGGCGCAGTTAGGCGCGCTGTGGTTCCGTCAGGAATACTGCTGCGAGTTTGTTGACAACGGCGCATCCGTCTTTGGCCGTGACTTAGTAGAGGGCGCGATGGATGATGACCTCGAGCAACTTCACCTTTGAAGGAGATTCCCGTGTTCTGTGTCGGCTTGGATCTAGGACAGCGCCGCGACTACACCGCTATCGCGATTGTGGAGCGGCGCTACAAAGACGACGAACAGAGAACGCTCCACAACTTAGCCCTTCGCCGGATTGAGCGCGTTCCGCTGGGCACGTCCTATCCACAGGTCGTTGAACGCGTGCGCGCGATTGTCCAGCATCCTGTCCTTCGGGGTAAGTGTTCGCTGACTGTCGACGCGACGGGTGTCGGAAATCCTGTAGTTGACATGCTCGGAGCGGCCCGGCTCGGATGCGAGATCAACGCAGTTACAATCACCGGCGCAGAGCGTGGGCAGCAGAACTCGAACTCCGGGCTGGGCTCCGGCGGAATCACGCGATGGAGCGTTCCCAAGCGCGACCTGATCGCGGGGTTGGAAGTACTGCTCGAGCGCGGCGAGCTACGAATCGCCCGCCGCCTTAAGGACGTAGGATCACTGATTAAGGAATTAATGGACATGCGCAGCAGTACTTCGGCGACCGGCAAAATCCGTATTGGAGCGGAAGCACATGGAGAGCATGATGATCTCGTGATCGCTTTGGCGCTCGCCTGTTGGCGGGCAAAGCGACCGGTGAACGGTCCGGTTCCCGGGCTTCGTTTGTGGTATTAGTTCAGCTTCAGTCCTACGATCATCGTCCGCGGAAACTCAATCGCCAACCGATCATGGCTATCGGCTGAGTAGTCATGCTGCTCAAGCACTAAGTCGAAGCCGGCATCCCTGATCGCGCGAACAAGAGATCCTTTAGTCAACCAGAAGGATCTCCAGTTCGAATAGGACGCCCACAACTCTTCCTCCCGCGAAAAAGTCGGTTCGAACTCTTTGAACCACCTGCCCTGATAACTGATGCCGTTGTAGGTTACTGTCTCCAACGCGCTTAGGGCCGAGAGGCGCGGATCGATCTTACTCAACGCGTGGTCATCGGCTGGAGCAAAGTGCGAGTCGATCACAATCAAACGTCGCGTGGCAGCCGCGACTTGCCGCAGCCACTCTACCGGCCGGTCAAGATGATACAGAATACCGAGGGCCAGCACTACGTCAAAGGCGCCGTATCGCTCCGCCGTGAATTCTTTCACGTCGGCCATGACGAACTTCAGATTTGGAAGCGCGAAATGCTCTTCCAATAGCGCAAGCTTGTCAAAGTTCAGTTTGCGCGCTTCCACACCGATGACTTCCGCGCCCTGTCGCGCAAGTGCGAGTGAATATCCGCCCTCAAGCGCGCCCAGATCGGCGATCCGAAGCTTCCCCGGCTGGTCACCGAACGTGAACCGCAGGATTCGCCGAATGGCTTTTAGACGCAAATCGAGCGGGTCAAAGTCGGAATGACCCGGCCATGTCGTTACTTCGTCGTTCAGACGGAGATTATGTCCCGTCCACCGCTGCTTTGCCAGCCTTTGCTTCAACGTTTCTGTGTCGAGAGCCAAAATTCCGATCTCCTGTTCGAGCCCTGTTCCTGCACGCCTTTTTCTATAATGAATGGTCTCTCTTGATCATTACAATTGTCGGTTATTTCGGCTTCCAAAACGCCGGGGACGAAGCGATCCTTGCGGGTATGTTACGAAACTTACGCTCGGAATCGCCCGGCCTGCGGGTTCGTGTGATTTGCGGCGACGTTCCTACGGTCGAGCGCGAACATGGCGTCGAAGGTATTAACTGGCAGGACCTCACGGCTATTGGACGCAGTATTCAGACCTCGGATCTGCTTATCATCGGCGGCGGCGGCCTATTCCATGATTATTGGGGCGCGGACCCCGATACGCTACTTACCGCAAAGCACTGGGGTATCGCGTTCTATACAAGCTGCGCGCTAATCGCGCATCTTCATCGCAAGCCGGTAATGTTATACGCGGTCGGAGTTGGCCCGTTGATTTCCGCCCACGGGAAGCGGCTCACGCGTGCCGCGTGCGAGATCGCGGCAAAGATAACCGTGCGCGATGAAGGGTCCAAGGCGCTTCTTATATCAATCGGTGTTCCGCCGGATAAAGTCGAAGTTACGGCTGATCCGGCATTTTCAATACAGCATCCTACACCAGTCACCAGAAGCGGAACCCGCCCCACTGCCGGTGTTTGCATCCGTTACTGGTCATTCGGAGTGTATCCGGAATTTCTTGAACGCGAGATAGCTCGCGCACTGGATGATTTCATCGACGCGACCGGCGGTTCAGTCCTATTCATCCCTTTCCAAGTGCTTTCGGGGGCGATCGAGGACGACGTCGCCACCGCGAAGCGCGTGTTATCCCGAATGGCAAAAGCCGATCGTGCGACCGTTGTGAGCACAACTGGAGGGAGCAGCGCTTTCCAAGCGATCCAGACCTGCGACGTCGTTCTTGGAATGCGCCTGCACGCTGTGATCTTCAGCGCGCTGGCGGCGGTACCTTGCGTGGTTCTTTCCTATGACCCTAAGGTAGACGCAATTGCGCAGCAATTAAGGCCGGCAACACGCGTGATCGATGTTACGGGAGTTGACGCCACTTACCTGAAGCAGGCGCTCGCTGAAGGTTGTGCATCGAAAACGTTCGACCCGTTTAACCCGGAAGCTTTCCAGGCACTGAACGCTCGCGATGCAGTATCGGCAGTCGCTCTGGCGGGAGTGGAACCACTGAGTTACTCGCTCACTAACGATCACGTATCGCTCCTCAGCCGCGGACTAATGACGCTGCATCGCGACTCCGATACCGCCCGTCTGGACCGTAAGGCGCACGAAGCACTCTCCAAAGAACACGCCGACCTTCTCCAGGCTTATCAGGATCTCCTCAATAGAAACGACCATTTGAATAATCAACTCAAGGACGAGAAGCAGCGCCAGTTCCAGTTCTTTGCCGCGATCGATCAATATAGAAAGGAGCTCGAAAGTAACTTAGTTGCATTTCGATCACAGAAGGCTTGGCAGATCATGCTTGCAATTCGCAAAGCTTACACTCTGTTGCGGCATTCGAAGTTTCAGTTTGTCCGTTTTGCTCTTGGCGCGGTAGCTTACCGCTTCGGAAACCTTGCCGAGTATGATCTTACTTTTCCTGATATCCGCCGGTTCACCGGGGAACCACCCAACTCCCCGGCCGGATTGCCCGTCGCACGGTCCCGGGTCCCGGCCCAAACAACCGAATATGACGTCATTGTACTGAGTATCATCGACTTCGACTTTCGCTTCCAGCGACCCCAGCAGATCGCTGTTGAGATGGCCCGCCGCGGGCACCGTATCTTCTGGGTGAGCCCCAGCAGGTTCCTCGCGCAAACGGACGACCGGCCCTATTTCATTACGAAGCTACAACCTAACATTTGGGAAGTTCACTTGCGCTGCGCTGCCATCGACGTTTACAACGGAGAACTCGGTACCGCCGCTCTTTCGAATCTGGCCGGCTCCCTCGGCCAACTTCTTAAAGACACCGGATCGGCTGCGAGCGTCGTCTATGTTCAGCTACCGTTCTGGCGACGGCTCGCATTGGGCATTCGCCACGCCTTCGGCGCGAAGATACTCTATGACTGCATGGATGATTGGGACACGTTTCAGAACTTAGGTAGATTCAACGTCGATGAAGAATCGGCTCTGGCTGAAGAATGCGATCTCTTAGTCGTAACCGGAGCGGAAATCGAGCGAAAGTTTCTTGCCAGGGGTCTTAAACCCATGCTGGTTCGGAATGGCGTTGATTATGGCTTCTTTTCGAGTGCGGAACCCACTGAACTTCTGGAGGGATTAAAGCGACCCATTGTAGGCTACTTCGGGGCCATTGCCGATTGGATCGATCTTGATCTTATCCACCGCGTCGCGGAGCTTCGGCCGCAGTACACGTTTGTCCTGATTGGCCAGGTGTTCAACCGGGACACGCGCAAATTGGAGTTACTGCCCAACGTCCGTCTATTGGGAAGCAAGCCGTACAGCGAAATACCATCTTACCTCTACCTTTTCGATGCTTGTACCATCCCGTTTCTGCTGAATGCCGTTACAAAGGCGACCGATCCGGTGAAGTTGTATGAGTATCTCTCCCTCGGCAAGCCTGTCGTGGCTACCGCGATGGCAGAACTCGCGCAATGTGGCGATTTGATCTATATCGGCGCCGACCCTGTTGATTTCGCCGAGAAGTTGGATTTGGCATTGTCCGAAACCGACGCCGACCTGGTCAACGCCCGGATTGCTTTTGCAAAGGCAAATACCTGGAGCGAGCGTGTAGACAGACTGGACAGCGGAGTCCGAAACCTATTCCCTCTAGTGTCGATTCTAATCGTCACGCACAACAGCGAAGAGTTCGTGAATGCTTGCCTGGATTCTATTCTGGATTGTACTTCTTACCCGAATTACGAGATCGTGGCAGTGGACAACGCGTCTACTGATGGTACCGAGGCGCTGCTCCAGCAGTACGACGGTAAAATCACCCACTGCTCCTTAAAGTCGAATACTGGGTTCGCCGCCGGGAACAATCAGGCCGCAAAGGTCGCTCGTGGCGACTTTCTACTGTTCCTAAACATCGATACCATCGTCACATCGGGCTGGATTCATAGGCTGCTGCGCCACGTTCAGAAGGACTCCTCAATCGGCCTGCTCTGCCCTGTGACTAACTTCGCCGGCAACGAGGTAAAGGTCGATTTCAATTACCAAGATAGACAGGAGATGGAGCACTTTGCGGCGGATCTGGCTCTCGGGAACGCCGGTAAAGAGCTGGATGTTCAAACGGCGCCGCTCTTCTGTGCCCTCGTTCCGAGGACGGTGTGGGATCGCGTTGGGGAGTTAGATGTTCAATTTGGTATGGGGATGTTCGAGGATGATGACTTCTCATTAAGGGTGCGCCGAGCGGGTTTGCGCGTCGCCACCGCCGAGGATTGTTTCATCCACCACTTTGGTCAGGGTTCATTCGCGAAGCTTCCCACCGGCGTTTACGATCAACTATTCAAGACAAATCAGCGCCGGTTCGAAGAGAAGTGGGGGATCGCATGGCAGCCGCACCGTCCAAGGGCCGGCGCGCGGCCGTTGTCGCAAGAGAGACGGTTTGACCCGGCGACTTTCGGCCGTGCGAGATTAACTGTAGTCCCCAAGCAACAAACATCAGAACCAAAACATCGGTAGCCACATGAAACATGAATAAGTGCCGTGCGGTCTCGACCGCATCGAATAGAGACGCCGAACAGAACTGGAGAATGCCGATCAGGGCGATCAGTACCGGCAGGTATAACTTGCGAAATGCGCCCAGTACCGCAATCGCATAGAGCCCTAGGACCAGACCCGGCCAATGATATAACACCGCTGCGTGCAGATCGCTCCAGGAACAGAAGCGCCGCGAGCGGCCAATAACGGTCGAGGACGAATATAGCTTTTCTATGTCCCCCAGCGGCCTAAGCCTAGGAGCGGATCGAAGGAGATCTTCATGAAGAAATTGCAGCGCTCTGGCTGGGTGAAGTAAGTACGATCTGAAAAGACCACCTGCGGTATTATGCATGAACCTTGAGTGAAAAGCCGGGTCCGATGAGGGACCATTAATGCGAAAGGCGTCTTGGCCTGCGAATCGGAGGTCCACTGGTAACAGCCCGAACTCACTTATAGCTTGCGCGGCGTCCGGGCCTTTTGCGATCCTCATCATGACGACATCCACCAGACAGGGAGCTTCATACCACTTGGGCGTCCGAACAATGAAGAGTATGCCGATCATCGTTACACCCGCGCCTACTGTGATCAGGATATGCCGCATGCGTCTACGCTCTTGAGCCAACGCAAGTAGAGCAACGAATATCCCGGCCAACAGCACGGTCGGAGCGTTCAGCGGTTTGGAAGCCGCCAATCCAAGCGCCGCCAATCCTAAGAACAAGAGCGCCCAAACCGGCGGTCTACCGTAACTGATCGGCACTAAACACACGACCAATAAAAGGAAGCACAGGAAGCCCATCGCATCCAGGTACAGCGAATTCAGGTAAGCCGCATAAAAGACATCACCGAATATCCAGACAGCGGCCGCTGGGAGAACCCAACGCACAACAGCCGAGCGCCCGCGCAGCGTGACGAGAAAGAGACTGAAGCAAAGAAGATAGATCCAGAAATGCGCGAACCCGAGCCAACGGACGTCGAAGCGGCCGGGCGCCTTGAAGCTACCCAACCATTGAACTACCAGGAAGGTAACCCTGCCCGTCCAGATGGGTACAGCAACTTTTGAAGGCGGTGTATCAACTTTCCGGTAGTCCGGCGTGAAGTATCTAAAGTATCGTTCTTCAACGGGATAGTTTGGAACAACGCTGCCCCGCGTCAGGCGGACTGAATCCGCGTTGTCAGCTAGGCCCACACAAGGAGGGACGAAAAGCTGAACAGCGAGGACGGCGGCAAAGACAACCAGGTAAGCAGGCGCCCAGCAGATGGCTGCCGCCCGCCGGAGGTTAGGAGTTACTCGCTGATACGAACCGGCCACGGAGGAATGGAAGCAGTCGATCCTAAAGGATCGACGCCTTCTACAATCAAACCATGCTCGCCGGGCGGAAGCGCTGGAAGATAGATCATCGTGCGCCAGCCGCTCATCAACCAATTTTCCCGGCCGAAGTGCGCAGCGACATCAGGCCGGGGATAGAATTCTTTTACCGAACCGATCTGCCGATCGCCGATGCGAAATCGGATTTCTTTCAGCGGAGCGCCGTAGTGCGCGGAGGCTAGCCATCCGGTCAGCATGATCCGGTCGCGGCTTCGAGCTTCGACGTAGAACTTGCTGTCGGGAGCGTCAACATACCCGATCACATTTTGTCCCTCGGGCAAAGCCGGTTTGATAGAGTTGACGGTCACGTGCGGAATCTCTTCACTGCGTTTTTTGCGGATTGTCGCCAACGCTGCTTGCAAGTCCCGCACTTCCCGCCGCACTTCTTCGTCCGTCATCTTGGATCGCACGTCACGCCGATAAGCAGATACTTCTTGCGCCAGATCTCGATGGGTGAAAATCTTTAGCGGGTTTGAGTATAGTGGTTCGTCGACGATGGCACGGTACATCTCGCAGCAGCCTATGCAGGAATGCTGCGGACACGCTACCGCCTGCCGCGGGAGTGCCGGGAATCCGTGCTCAAAAGCATTCTGCGAACCGTCAAAGCAGGAGACTTGGACACCGCCATCCCAGCCAAGGCTGTAGTTAAGCGCGGGATAGAAACATAGGCGCTTGTTCATTTCCGGCCAGATTACCTTGTAGTGGAGATCAAGGCGGGTATTATGCCGAACTACAATCTCCATCTCGCGATCCGTGCGGACCTCGCGCGAGATGTGCTCGCCGGTGGGAAACATCGGGGATACATGCACATAGAAGCCTAATCCCGAGAGCCGCGCGAACGCCTCGTCGAAGATATCGGTGTTTTCGGGCGACAGAACGTAATTAACGATCGCAATGTTGAAGCCGGCCTCACGAATACGGACCACTTGTCTGACCAGTTCGTTCAAGCTGGTCTGAGTGGGGTGAAAACCGATATCGAGAAAGATCCTCGATTTATCCACGTCGGCAAAGTACGCCGGGTCCCATGCTCCGTTGGTTGAGATATACGTGTGAATGCGCGGCTTGGCGGCGAAACCTCGAAGCAAGGCGCGAAGGTTCTCGCGATCGAGAAACGGTTCACCGCCCGTTAAGTGAATGTGCAACTTAGAAGCTTGGACAGTGTCGAACAGTTCCAGCCACTTCTCAACCGGGTAATAGTCGAAAGCGTGGGGTTGCGGCTTACCGGATTTCGTGCGCTTGTGAAACACCAGGACCGGGCAGTACGGGCAGCTATAGTTGCACCACTGCGTCATATACCAATTCACCCGCACTTCGTCACGGAGGTGCTCCGGCAAGTCGGGCGCGGCCTGGATGGATTGTAAGACTGACGTCAAATATAACTCCGGGAACAGGCTCATTTTACCACTCGATCCGATACCCGCGGCGTGGATGCCCCTGGTCACGAGCCAACGCCATCCTCGTGCGCATTCTTGCGATTGATCCAGCGATAATCGGACTTGGGCGACTCGCGACCAAAAGATAGAATCCCGGGTGACGGGACCAAAGCCTCAAGGTCAACAGGCGCTCAATCCAGCCCTCAGATCCGCATTCTGATTCTAAGTACCCCTAAGACGGGAAATACCTGGTTGCTGAACTTGCTCGCGGCCATGTACGATCTGCCGAAGCTTGGGCTCGTTTGTCCTTTTGATCGCAAGCAGGCAGTGTCTCTGGGCGATAGATGGATTCTATTTCACCATTTCATGCCCGATCCTCCCATAGTGGAGTGGATCGAAGAAACACAACCGTTCGTGCTAACAACCGTTCGTCATCCAGGCGACGTTCTGATCTCGCTTTATCACCACATTCATAACTTCGCCGGCTCGATCGACCAGCGAAAGCTAAAGGCAATGCTCGACAGCCCTTACGAGCGGCACGGGATCTATCCACCAGCCACCCACACGTTTCGCGACGAACTCGAGTGCTCACTTGCATGGAAGCGAACCGGGATGACCCGCACCGTGCGCTATGAGCACTTGCGGTCGCATACCCTCCAAACGCTTACCTCGCTGGCCAATTGGATCCATCCGGTTGAGCAGGCCCGCATCGAGCAGGCGATCGAAAGATGCGATATCGATCTCATGCGAAAGCTCGATGAAGAACACCGTCGGTTTTTTCGATCCGGAGAAGTCGGTCAATGGAAGAGCGGCCTTGCGCCTGAGGTCCTCGACTTCCTAGCGGCAGAACCTTACCGGAGCCAGTTGACTGAGCTAGGATACTCACTGGTCGATCAAGAGTTCCCGTCCACGCCGGAACCGCTTCCGGCGCGAAACCCCTTTCGTCGTTCGCCGGTGTTCGCCAACGGAGCCATCGTCGCGCCGATCATAGAAGCCTGCTATCTTTCCTTGGATCCGGCCACGAATGCCCTATGGCCGCCGGTCGCCGACGTTGGGCGAGGGTCGTTTTTTGCATGGCTGACTGAGCCTTCCGAATTAGGAGGGCAGGGACTATACTTTGGCGTGCCATTAACCAGGCTCGCCCACTACCTCTATAGGAACCGCCCGGATTTAGAGCGGGCGTTTCCGGACCTTACCGGTCCTGACCGTCTTCGATACGCGCAGTGGTTCGTCCAGTATGCGGCCGAGACACCGCTCAAGTTACATTCGCGCTTCGTCACACCGTTAGTAGACGATCTGTCTCGCTGGGCGCACTCCCGATTTGCCGGAGACCGAATGCGCCGCCCCTGGTGGCCGAAGCTAACCAATTTCACCATGCACGTCTACCGCACCGTGCCGAAACTGCAACTCGATTATCCTGATTACCTTGTTAAGGACCGATGGAACTTATTACATTGGCTAGCTTACTCTCATAATCTAGAGCCGGACATGCCGGGATTCAAAGACGGGATCCGGGCGGATCTGGAACGTTGCGCAAAACTCCGCTCCGCGATTGCCTCTTTGGGGCTGTCCTAACCTATAGCGGCTACTTAGGCGCAGCCTCTCGAAATCCGCGCTCGACTAAATCGTGAGGATCGGTGGAAACGGGCTGATCGCGCCAGAGCCACCGCATCATCTCGGGCAGAATTTCCCCGCCCATTTTCTGTCCATGCCGGTTCATCCCCCACGCGTAGTTCACCTCGTAGCCCTTTTCGGTGAGCGCTTTCATCAATCGGACATTCTGGTAGAACCAGTCGCGGTTCTCGTCATAATTCCCGTCCGGCCGTAAACCCCGGTTATCGTTCCGCCCATCCTGAAGAAAGACCCGGATCGGCTTCTTCTCGGACTTGCGCACCAGGTCGGCGTAAGCGTTCCCCCCGCGTATGTTGGTGAAGCTCCCTACAATACTCAGGACCTTGCGGAACTGATCCGGACGCTGCCACGCGACGGTAAATGCCGCTATCGCTCCGGAACTCGCGCCTCCGATACCATGGTCGTCGGGATTCCGCGAAATATTGTAATCCTTGTAGAGGGCGGGAAGTAACTCGTCGACAATCACGCGCGCATACTTGTCGTCCAGAGTATTGTATTCGGTAGGCCGGTTATTCACTCGATCCCCCCATTCCTTTGGAGTCGATTCGGGCTGCTCGGGTGTCCTGCCGGGATTGATAAAAACCGCGATCATGACGGGGATCTCGCGGCGGTAGATCAGGTTATCCAGAACATTTTGAGCGCGCAGGTCCCCTTCGGCATCCTTAAACGCCTGCCCATCATTAAAGATCATCAGGCTAGCCGGCACAGACGGGCTGTACTGGGCCGGAACGTAAACCCAATAGGTGTGCTGGGTGCCAGGATAGGCTTGGCTGGGTAACGTAAATGGGCCGCGAATCTCGCCTTTGGGAACGCCCGGTTCACTCAGGGAATCCGGTCCTAGGTGGTAGTGAATGTTCGGATCAGGTCCAGGCGGCAGAGTGTTCGCGGGAGCGGTGCTCTTCGCCTCCGGCATCTGTGCCTGTACTACCAGGGAGAAGCCGCAAAGAAAGACGGCAAATTCGATTGAGCGTCTCATAGATCTCCATTATGAACGCACGACCGACAGACAACTCAGGCCTTACGGAGGTCTTTGTAAGTCCAGCGAATCAATCGATAGCCCAAATAGGCCGGGCTCTCCCGCTCCGCGTACTGTCGACCTTCCAAAATCAACCGTCGAGCGAATCGTTTAACCAGGTTGCCCGTGGGCGCCGTCTTGCCATTTGCCGCCGTGTCGCTGAGAGCGGTGCAAGGGCGTAACTGCAGCACGGCGAGACGCCCATCGGGAATCACGCTCGAGTCGAGTAGGTTTAGCCAATGTAAGCGGCGGAGTCGCGATCGAGATAAATCGTTACATTTGGATGTCGCCGCAAGATGGTTGCCGGAAGGTCCGGCGAAATCGCTTCTGATAAGAACCTGCGAACGATAGCGGCTTTGCGTTCACCGGGCACGGACGCGATGAGTTCCGGAATCGCCATCAACGCCGGGATAGTCAGCGTGATCGCTTCTTTCGGAACGTCGTCGATTGACACGAACCAGCCCTCATTCACCTGCTGTTGGCGGCAAACATTGTCTAGTCTCACGATTCGCACCGCTTCCCGATCGTCGAAATCAGCTTCACCCGGATCGTTGAAGGCTAAGTGCCCGTTCTCGCCGATGCCCAGCAAGCAGAGTTGTGGAGGGTGCTCGCGCAATTCCGCCGCATAGCGATGGCAAAACGCGCCGGGCCCGTCCGCGTCGCCCTCAATATACCGGAACTCGCGCAACGGTACGCGATCGACCAACTCCTCTCGAAGGTAGCGGCGAAAAGAGGCCGGATGCGCGGCGCTGATTCCGAGATACTCGTCCATGTGGAATCCAATAACGCGTTCCCACGGAACGTCCGGGATGCCGGTCAACGCGCGTAGCGTCTTTAGTTGAGATGCGCCCGTAGCAAATACAATGGACACGGCCGACAAGCGTTTTGCGAGTTCACGAATGCGCATCGCGGCTTGCTGCGCAGCTGCCATCCCCAGAGCCTCGGCGCTTGATGCCGTATGTACGACCACCCTAGTAAGTTATTTGAACAGGTACTGATGCGTGGGGACCGGTTGACATCCCCCGCTAACATCCGAACACAGACCGTAAACCATGATTTGTGTTTTGCCATTCTCATCGGTCGAGGGCGTCGGAACATATACCTTTCCGTTAGAAACTACGGGTGAAGTGAACCGCTGCACGGAAAAGAACGTAGTTCCGCCGGCCGAACTATCCCAAAGCTTGGTTAGCACGGGGGCATCGGCCTTCCATAGCCGGAACGCGCTCAGCGCGCCTTGCCCCAGATTGGCGTTTGCCGTCACAGCCCAAAGAATTGCGTTCGCCGTTCCATCCGCCGAGACAGCCAGTATGCCGCCGTTTCCCGGCAGCGTCGCGGGCGTGTAGGTTGCAACGGGAGTGGTTTCGAACTGCTCGCTGCCCGCCGTGTTAAAGCTATAAGCGCGCAGAATATCGGTCTGCCCCCAGATATAAAGGTAGCCGCCTGATCCTTTAGACCAATAAGCCGGATGATGATACTCATCGCAGGCCCCGGTATTTCCATCTCTCCCTAAAGGCGCCTGATCATATACCGGAAGACTATTCGGACACTCGGCAGTAACACCCGTCGCCTGTAACTGCTGATAAGGGTTTCCGGATTGTCCCGTCAGTCCGATGGTTTTCAGCACCATGAGCACGCCCGTCTTACCTCCCGCCACAAGATAAGAGCTAACGGCCGGGGGAGCGTTCGGGGGAATCAGCAGCACGCCTCCGGCATCTAAGTCTAGATCGTTGTAGTCCAGCGTGGATATCGGCGGCGTCGACGGCACGAAGAAGTCGAGATTCGTCACGTTCAGGACGCTCTCGCTAAATCCCTCGGGCCCGCACGTTAGTGGATTACTACCCAGCGCGCATCCATTCCCTACCGACACGAACACGTTACCGGCGCCGTCATAAGCGGGTCCCCGCCCCGACATCCAGATACCGCCTCCATGCGAATCCGGCGTCGTATTGAGGATCGAAATCTGCTGCAGTCCACAGCCGGAACCCCTGAAACAAGGCGGGTCGGTGGCGCAAGTCGTTGAGCCGGAGACGCAGCTCTTATAGGCTAACGACCATCCATGATAAGGCGCCGTGTACTCTCGACCCGTGCCCGGATTCCCCCACCCAAAACTGATGTAGATGGTGCCGTCGACATCGAGAAGCGCCGCTCGTTGCCTGGTTTCGGACGGAACGAGCGGCACGGTTCCACCGCTCGAATTATCACCTGTGCCCGGGACGCTGCCCGAAATCACCACTCCGCCCGGTGACGTTTGATCGGCCGGGAAGAACTCCGTCCCTGTAGTGATTGATAGAGCATGCAGCCGGTAAGTCCAACCAGCGGTACCCGAGCCTTCCTGCGCGAGACTTACCAGATAAAGAATTTGATGACTGAGGTCAATCACGGGAGTACTCATAATCCCAACGCTCGTGAAACCCAGGTAAGGTTCATAGGGAACCGGAGTTCCGAATTGCGCGCTCTTCCATATATAAGGGTTCGACTCGCCCGGTGGGTTATCGCCGTCGAATGCATAAACGAAGTTGTCCATGGTAGCTACAAAGACAACCGTGCAGTAGGCGGTCCCACCAACCGTCAGGTTATGGGCCACCAGCGGCTGCGCAAACATTGGAGTCGTATCGACCGGAATTGAGAATAGATACCCGAACTGGCCCGCCGTGACGTTGGACGGCTTCAGAATGATTTCATGTAGGTTCGCTCCGGACCGGTAGGAATTGTATTGTCCGGTCAGCACGTCGCTCGCGCTATTCGCAGTGCACTGGGCCGCAAGCGAAGCTGAAGCC
>NZ_CAJCHS010000152.1 GCF_903970205.1 Nevskia soli
GCTCCCGCTTTCATTCCGGCGCCACGAGCATCATTTCTGGGTGGTCCGCCTGTATGGCCCCCATCAACCGCTGCAGACCAAGTTTGGCTTTGAGCTTTTTCCCCAGTAAGCCAGCCCGATCGGCAGGAACGCGACCGGGAACAGCAGCGTGATGAGCGCAATCTTGCCGCGCGAGGAGACGCCGCCCCGGGACATCTTATCGGGGTCCATCGGCACGGGAAAACGGACCGACGTCAGGTTCCCGATCGCAAACGCATATAAGCACGCGACCGCGGTCACGGCGAACGCTTCGGCGATACCCATCGGGTTGAATGGAATCGGGAACAACGAGAACACGATGGTTATCAACAGAACTTCCAGCATCTGAAAGAACACAGCCGCGACGTTCTTCGCTGCCATAACGCTGCGGAAAGAGACGGGCGCGGCGAAGTAGAATTGCACGGCGCTCCGATCGAATCCGAACGCATTCAGAAAGGTGTAGAAGCCGACGAGCATGAGCGAATACAGGCTGACCCACGCCAGGAAATGCTGCTGGATCGCGCTGACACCTTCGTGCGGTCGAAGCAGGTTCGGAATGAAGATCAACAGGCCGAAAGTGAACCCCATGATGAAAGCGAGACGGAATCCGGCGCAGCGCGTCAGCGCCCGGATCTCCTTCTCGATCATGACGGCGAACGGATCGCGGAAAAAGCGCGAGGGAAGGCGATACACGGGCTCCAGCCACTCCATGCTGCCGGGGCGTTTCTTAACCGCGGCCTTGCCGGCGAACGGATCTTCGCGCAGCGATTGATAAAACTGTTTCCGCCCGAAGCGATACGCGATTACGATCCACAGCGCCGTCACGCCCGCCGCTTCGAGGGGCGATTGCGCCAGCCACCAGCGCGCGGTTGCGGCCCAGGGCCAGAAGTTCTGTAGCGGCAGGTAGGCGATCAGCAGGCTCTTGGGCACTTTCAAAGCGATCAACGTCCCCGGCGCGGCGCAAAGGAGAACGAAGACCAGCATCCCGACTTCGCGCACCCGCTTGCGCCGGAACAGACGTTCAATCATGCTGCGGATTCCAGCAGCCACCAGCAGGTTGAACAGGACGAAAAGGAGTGTTGCCGGCACCAAACGAACGAGTGCCGCCGCGCCTCCGAACACCGGGTTGCGAAGAATTCCGGCGAACGCACCGGCGAGGATGACCAGCATCTCGCCGACGGTTAAAAACCGCAGCATCACCTCGATGGCGAAAAGCTTATCGAGCGGAATGGGGTAGACGATCAGCTTTTGCAGGTCAAGCGACGCACCCATACTGGCGGTGATTACAGGCGCGATCTGCCAGTACAAAAAGACGCCGAACAGGCCCGCTCCGAGTGCCGGGGCGAGCTGCTTCAGGTCGGTCAGTTCGCTGAGAATCAAGCAGGCGCCGAAAGCAAACCCGGCCCAGAACAGAAAAAACAGGAGGGTCGGGATCAGGCCGAGCAGGCTCGCCGCGCTGCGCCGCATTCCAAAGCCGCGCAAGCTCAGCAACTGCGCGCGCAGGATGGCGAGGATCATCGTTCCAGCCACTCCAGGCGCTGGTGTTCCCTAAAACCAACGATGCGGACGAACGATTCCTCCAGCGATTCGTCGCCGGACCGAAGTTCGTTCAGCGTCCCCTGCCGCACAATACGTCCCGCCGCGATGATGGCGATGTGGTCACAAAGCCGTTCGACGACTTCGAGCACGTGAGAGGTCAGGAAGACGGTCGCGCCCTGGCGAACCTGCTCCTGCAGAATGTCTTTCATCAGGCGCGCGCCGACGGCGTCCACACCTTCGAAAGGCTCGTCCATCAGAAACAACTCGGGGCGGTGGATGAGCGATGCGGCCATGGCGACGCGCTTGCGCATGCCTTTGGAATACTCGGCGATGATGGTTTTTGGCTCGCCGGCAAGCTCGAAAAGCTCTAATAATTCGCGGGCGCGCTCTTGCGCAAGCCGCCGGTCCAGCGAATACATACGGCCTACGAATTCGAGGTATTCAAATCCGGTAAGACGGTCGAATAACAGGCTCTCGTCGGGGACTAATCCAATGCGTTTCTTAATCTCGATTTCCTGCGCGGGCATTGGGTAGCCGAGGATCTCGATGGTTCCGGCCGTCGCCGGCGCGAGGCCGGTGAGCATGCGGATGGTGGTCGACTTCCCTGCCCCGTTCGGCCCGAGAAATCCGAAGAAGCTGCCGCGCGGGACTTCGAGAGTAAGTCCGTCGACCGCCACTTTGGATTCATAGACTTTGCGGAGATCGCGAATGGAGATGGCTGGGGCGGGGGTCATTTATAGGCCTGCTTCGAACGGTATTTCCGGGTTGTGGGACAAAGACTCAGATTGCAATACAGACTATTTACCATTCTATTGACGTCTCGTTAATGTCTTGGTACAGTTTTAAATTCAATCCATAGCCCTTTGGTTGGAGGCGACGGCTGCTTGCCCGTGGTTTTGCGCGGCAATGCGCCTCGCAGGAGAAAAGTTGAAACAAGATTACTTCATCCTAGTGCTCGCCCATTCGCTGCATGGGCGCTTAAGGCGCGTTCACATTCCGCACCGGGTGATTTATGGCGTGCTGGGGCTGGCTTTGTTCGGCGCAATTTCGCTGGTCGGACTGGTGTCGAGCTACGCCCGCATGGCCTTGAAGGTAGCGGATTACAATCATCTGCGGCAGGAGGCGGCGGTGTTGCGCGGGCGCTACGAACGGCTGCAGCGCAATCAGGCGCAGACGCATGAACAGCTCGCTACCCTGCAAATGTTCGCCAGCGAAGTCTCGGCGGCCTATGGTTTGAAGTCGCGAATCGAAGGCCCGGACAACGTCGCTGCCGAAGCGCGCCTGGCGCCCACGATCACTGAGACGCTGGCCACGTTCAACAGCCTGCAGTCCTTCGGAACGGCACATTACGACGGCACGTTCTTCGCCAACAGCTCGGGCCGGATTACGGCGATGCTCTCGGGTTTCTGGCCCGTGGACGGCCGCATTACCGGCGCTTACGGCACGCGGGTCGATCCTTTTTCGGGTGAAGGCGAATATCACACCGGCATCGATATGGCCGCGGCGGTCGGCACCGCGGTCTCGGCTGCGGCGGACGGTACCGTAACGCAGGCGGGCTGGTACGAGGGCTACGGTCGGCTGGTGATCATCGATCACGGGAACGGCTATCAGACCTACTACGGCCATCTTTCCCGCGTGGATGTTCTGGAAGGGCAGTCACTGCGGCAGGGCGAGCAGGTGGGCGCGGTGGGAACTTCGGGTCACTCGACGGGACCGCACCTTCACTACGAAGTACGGATCGGCGGTGTTCCCGTCAATCCCTATCGATTCCTCTCCAGCAAGAGTACCTTGCAGGCGGCGGGGTCTGAACCAAGCTTGATGTTCTAGCAGCCTGTGTGAAAATCGGCTCCCTAACGCGATGAGTCTACTGAGCCGCGCGCGTGAGCAAGCGGTCTTTGCGGACTTTTGACACGGGCTGCTAGGTTCCGGATTTCATTCATCACGCCCGTCGGCGCGTCCGGCTTCCGCGATAACCTCGCCGGGTTCGTGAGCGTATTGCCGCATTGCTTCGAGCAATTCTTCCGCGGAGATCTCGACATCCACACTGATTGTGGAATCGTTCAGCCGGGTGACCTCGTTTACCTGTGACATACGTTGACCTAATCCGATTCTAGCCTATTCAGGCAGCTATTCCGCCCGTCCTTTCTCTCGGAGGAACAATGTGTCTTTCATTCCGAGCGCGGCGGGGACGCGGACCGAGTACCAGGCAAGCACCTGCTTTCCGATGTCCGCGGCAAGCTGCGGATCCGAGAAGAGTCCTGCCAGACCGCCCGTATTGGACCTGGTGGTCAGGTAGAGTACCCCGATTTTTCTGCCGCTCGGTGTAGGGCAAGGAAGCGGGATGCAGCAAGCTATGGTCGGTGGCTGGAGTTTCTCCTCTCCGGGTACCGGCTCATAGGCAAGGTCGTCGTCGGATTTTGGGACAAGCGAGTTAAACAAAATGATCTTATTACGCCGGTAGCAGCGTCCCACCGGAGTCCGGCCAACCTGAATTCGCCCCGGGTTGGAGTTGGTTGCGTTCGTACCGGCAGCGCAAACGAGGGACCCGACGGTATTCAGACTTCGGTAAACGTAAAGGGACAGATTCAGCTCCGGAGTTGCGAACTGCTGCCGCAGTTGAACGGCGAATTCATCGAGTTCGTGACGCAACTCCGCTTGTCGCATTCCGGCTTGCGCATTAATCAGATATTGCGTAGCGTCATTCGCCAAACCGATCGCCTGCAAGCCGAGGTTGAGCTGTTCTATTTCGTCGACCGGAAGCGACCACGTGAGTTGGTACCGATAACCGATCCGCGGTTTCTCAATGGTTAGTTCGTACGTTCGTTCCGCGACCTGTTTTCCAAGAATCCGGACTGTCTCTTTCGCGTCGACTTTGGCTTGCTTCGCCGTACGCGCCTCGGCAACCAGCTTTTCCGGCAACTTGTCGGGGAAAGTGACGCGCAAAACGAACAGGGTAATCCTTGCGCCAATGAAATGCCGGATTCGCTCTGTTTGGGCTTCTTCCGGCGACGCCCCGTTATCGCGCCGATCCCTCTGGTTGAAAGCGACCAGATTGTAGGCGCGTAGGCGGCGCACGAAGTCGATTGGACTACTGTGCAGCCGGGGCTCGAACTCGGTCTGACCTCTACGCTTAGGGCCGCCGGCGTCCAGCCATCGCCATCTCACGTGCTGGGAATCGGGCCGGCAGTCCGGATATGCGGGAGTATCGAAGTAGCCTGAGCGCGATTCGAAAGCATCCTGGACTTCACGGACCGGCAGGAACTCCGAGCGGACCCCGCGGAACTCTTCGGTGATCAAGGCATCGCCGCTCTGAGCGATGTTATAAGTTACTACATACTCGGCTATCCGGAGAATCGGCTCGCGACGGTTGGCGCGGATGGCAAGATAACTAAGGGCAGCGATCAGAACCACCGTGGACGCGGGCGAGTGGAACAGGAGAAGCCATCCGGTACACAGCAGGACGATTACGGAGTCGGCAATTCGATTGAATCCGACGCCGTCCGGCACTCTCATTGCTGTGTTCGCCTGAGTTTGATGGTCCTCAGCTCCGGCCGCGTTTGGGCGGAGATCCGTCTATCGTAAGGCTGGTACCCTGGCGCGGTTACCCGAAGGACGCCCTCCGCGTTAGCGGGAACCTTATTGAAGACGTAAACGCCCGTCGATTCTGTCTCCCTGTGGAGCGGCTCTTCCTGGTCGATGGTAAGAGTGACGGTGGCGCCGCGGATCGGGAGGTCGGTTACAACGTCGAGGATGGTTCCTGAAAGGCCCCTTGACTGGCTGCTCTCGCGCTTACCTTTGCTCGGAGTCGGGGCGGCGATCGGCTTCCCGTTTCCCCCGGCATCTTGCCCTTGAACGGCTCGGGTAACGTCCAGACGGATGTCCGCAAACTGATTGTTGGCTCCGGGCGGTAGTAGTTCGTCGTAAGTGTCGTAGTTAGTAGCGTATACTCTAACCCGAATGACCTTCGAAGACGGCGGGGCGTCTATCGAGTATCGGCCGTTGGAATCGGTGTAGCCGGGCGTCGCACCGGCTAAAGAAAGGATGACTTTCGCTCCGCGAATGCCGGCGAGCGTACCCGCATCGACAATGAGCCCGGAATAAGTGACTTCCTGCTGCACGGTCTGCCCGGGCAATGCCGGCGCGTTGGTCTTCGCTAGTGCGGACACATTCCTGATCGCCACACCCCATGCGACGATACCGCCGAAAATGAGCCCGAATATGGTCAAACGAACTGCGACCGGCGACTTCGCGAACCAGCGATACGCCAGGAAACCGCCCACCACGATGAGAAGACCTAAATCCCCAGCGGGGTTTTGGTCGCCTCGGCAGCGAACTTAAAGAACTCCGTTATACCTGATGCCGGAAGCCCCATCGAAAGCATATTACCCCACTCCGAGCGCGCCGCCCACCGGTATTTAGCTGAACGCAGGTCGATCCTTTCTCGGGTGAGGTCGCTATCACGGCAGTACGGGCGACTCGTGATTAGCGATCCAACCGCTCGTAAGATAGAACTTGTAAGATAAAAAAGGCCACGCCATGTCGACCGCAACCTCTGTCCCGCTTACCGACTACCTCAAGACGAGCTACCGGCCCGACCGCGAGTACATCGACGGCGAGCTGCTGGAGCGAAACGTGGGTGAATGGGAACACAGCGATTTGCAGACGGCGATAGCTGCTTACCTTCGACAACGCAGGAACGAGCTTGGAATTCAGGTCGTTGTGGAGCAGCGTGTTCAGGTGAAGCCTACGAGATTCCGAATTCCCGACGTGACTGTTTTAGTTGGGCCGCGCCCGGCAGGCGGCATCGTTACAGATCCCCCGTTCCTCTGCATCGAAATCCTATCTCCCGAAGACCGCATTCGCGAAATGCGCGAACGGGTCGATGATTACCTGAACTTCGGCGTTCGCTACGTCTGGGTCATCGATCCAGTCATCCGCCGGGCAAGTATCTACTCCGGGCAAGGCGTGCGCGAGGTTCACGATGGGGTGTTTTCAACCGAGAGCCCGAACATCGTTGTGCGGCTTGCCGATCTCGAATAACTCGCCATAGCTTGGAGCTGATAAGGCAAAGCCGCGCCACGCTTGAAGGGACCGTACAGCCCCACTCCGAGCCCGACCGAAAGGGAGGGTTCTCCGCTGTCGGCCCCATTGACCCTATCCGGGTAGAACGGTGTATGTTGGGGCCTATTTTCGAGGGAGCCGCGTCAGCAAGCGGTCTTTTCGGACTTTCGACAAGCCCTGCTACTCAAGAACTCAATAGCTATAGGTTGTGCATGTGATGCATGATCGCGCAGCTTAGATGACCTAGAACAAACCAGCCGACCGCCTCGAGTACTCGCTTCACGCGTGGCGTCATATAGAACCTCCTCATGCCGGGCGAGGACTTCGCGAACGGCCCCGCTCGCCTCGAGATCGTCAGTTAGCTTAGGAGCCGTGCAGAAGTAAAGCGGCCCGGGCACTCCGTTTTGCGGGCAATTTTTTGAAGAGTATAGCAGAAGCGAATGCTAAACAGGTTATGTCTTAGGGATTGCGTGTAAGGAATGTTGGCCGACGGAATCGTAAAAGACCCCTGCCATCACACCGTTATCATCGATACCGTCCGGCGCCGGCGACTCCGCACCTGGAATGGTAATGGTTGTGAAGACGCCACCGCTCGGAAGGAAACCCTGGAATCGACAAAGTTGTCCGCGCACTTGACGATCTCTCCGTGGTTATTGATGCCGATTGCGATCGTGAAGGTCGCGCCGGGATAGTAGAAAGAAGTGTAGGTCGCGCCGCTAAGAAGGAATCCGTGAGAAGTGTTCGAGTCCAGCCAGTAGCCCACGATATCGCCGGCGTTGTTGATTCCGAAAGGAACCGTCCATTCCGCCCCTGAGAAAGGTACATCGATCGTGGTGAACGCGCCTCCGCTTTCCAGATACCCTTGCGGCCCGCCGGAACTGACCGGGTAGTAACCGACGATATTCCCCGCATCATTTATCCCGGATGCGGCCTGCTGCGACGCGCCGGGGAATTTGATGGGACGGTAAGTTTCGGCAGGGCCGCTCTTGATTGCCTCGTACCGCATCAGGAACCCCCCGTAGAAATCGATCGGAGAAACCGATCGGATAACCCGTGCCCTTCCCCAAACCTCCCACGACATTGACTTCCGAACTGGCGGCGCCCCGGTTAATGCCGAATCCGTTCGTGTTGAAACCGGCGGGATAATCGAAAAGCGCGTAAGTGTAGCCGGGCGCCGCTGCCGGAACCGTGCCGCCCGTGTTCGTTACAGGAACCCTAAGCCCTCGCAATGGCCGCGCACCGGGCGATCCCTGGGCAACAGCCTCCGGGACCGCCAGTGCGCCACACGACGCGGCGAGACACCAGAATCTTCGAAACTTCATTGTCAATCTCCTTCGGCGCCCGATTTGCGCACTCTATTCTTACGTTTGCATTCTGATCGTGAAACGCGAAGCGCACAAGCCGCACGTTCAGGTAGTCCGTTCAGCCGGCAGGCGGTCGGTTAACTGGACGGAACACCGCCAATCGTACATTTCGCGTCGGTCGTTTTCGCGATCGGGACGTCCTCGCCGCCGCCGCGCGTGCAGCGACAAACGTTCACACCTCCGGAAAAGTAATTTCACCAATGAACGCCGTGCCTTACAGCGCAATGCGGTCTTAGTTCTTCCGCGCCGGTGCTACACGTAGATCGAGGAGCCGAAAAAACGTGGTGCGGCGCCGGACTCACAACTCACGGTCGCGGATCGAGACCCAAGTCCATCGCGCAACTCAACCGTAAAAAAACAGTAACAAAACGACCCAAGCGATTCGCGTAAGCTCCGTGGCATCAGCAAGTTGAAGCCAAATCTCGTTTGGTAAAAAACCACTCGAAAGTTCTCCGCCGCGAACTCACTACCGTCACTGTAAGATTTTCCTTGACAATCTTTATTTACCGGTGCAGAATGCCTTTATGGGAGCAGCGCTGAAGGTAGTTTCGGAACCGCGGAGCGCGGCGGTGCTTCTCGATCCAGAGCGGAACGCGCTAGTTGAACTGCTTGCCGATCCGGATTCAGCCGCGGGGCTGGCGCGGAAGCTCGGGTGGTCGCGGCAGATCGTGAATTATCACCTGCGCGAGTTGGAGAAGGCCGGGTTGGTCGCGTTGGTAGAGGAGCGCCGCAAAGGTAATTGCATGGAGCGGATGATGCGGCGCACCGCGCAATCCTATGTGATCGATCCCGCCGTGGTGGGACCGCTCGGAGTGAATCCGAAAGCCATGGCGGATAAGTTATCGGCTTCCTATCTAATCGCGGTGGCGGCAAGGACGATCAAGGAAGTTGCTTCGATGAGCGGACCGGCGGAGGCGAGCGGCAAGATACTGCCGACAGTAACACTCGACTCGGTGGTGCGGTTCCGGAATGCGGGTGAACGGAATGCGTTTGTGCGGGAGTTGACGGGCGAGATGGCGCGGTTGATCGGGAAGTACCACGCGGCGGATGCGAAGGATGGGCGAACGTTTCGCATCACGGCGGGGGCGTACCCAATACCAAAATCTGAAATTGAAAAGGAGAGTAAGAGTGGAAACGAATCGTAAGACAAGATCGCATGAGACCGTGATGGAGATGCCCGCGCCGGTAGAGCGGGTGTGGAAAGCAATTACGGATGCGTCCGACGTGCAAGGCTGGCTTGCACCCGAAGTGAAGATTGACGCGCGCGAAGGCGGTGAGTATTGGGTGTCGTGGGGCGGAGGGATGAACGCGGCGAGTAAGATCGAGGTGTTCGACGCCCCCCATCATCTGCGTGTAACGAAAGACCGGCCCGACCCGGGCGGCAGCGCCGAGCCGGTGCACATTGCGATCGACTACTACGTGGAGGCGAAGGAAGGCGGCACGGTGTTGCGGCTGGTGCATTCCGGGTTCCTGGCGACCGCGGAATGGGACAAGGAGTATGACGGCACCAAGCTGGGCTGGCCGATGATGCTGCGGGTGTTGAGCTATACCCTTGCGCATCATCCCAATGAGCGGGTGCGGCAAAACTGGTTCTACTCGGCAGCACCTGGCGCGCAGGAAGACGCGTGGAAGCAGGTGCGGCCGGTAGCGACGGCGGGGAACCAAGTCGTGTATGAGGTTCCGCCGCAAGAGATCCTTGTAAGTACGACCGAGGGCGGCGACGGTCTGGTCTATGTGGCTCTAGGTGAACACTCCGGAAAGACCGGGATTAGCGCGAACGTGGTGCGCTACGGCGACGCGGCGAATCATCTGGACGAAGCCATTGAGCACTGGAAGCAGAAGCTCAATGTGTTCCAGACAGCAACTGTGTAGTCATCGCCAGACAACACGCTAAGCAACATCGCAAAGCGACACCGCTTCCCTTAGACTCGCAACAGGCTCGCGGACAGGAATGAACTCCTGTCCGACGAAGCCTTTGTATCCGATGTCGAGTAAGGTGCGCATCACGGCCGGGTAATTGATTTCCTGGTTGTCATCTAACTCGCCGCGGCCGGGATTTCCCGCTGTATGTATATGCCCGATGATGTCGCGATACTGCCGCAACCGGCGGATCACGTCGCCATTCATGACCGACACGTGATAGATGTCGAATAATAGCTTCACATGCGCGTTGCTGACTTGCCGGATGATGTCCGCGCAGTAATCGATATCGTCACCCTGATAACCGGGGTGGCCTTTCATAGGATGCGAGCTATCGCGCGTATTGAGATGCTCCAGGCAGATAGTTACGTTCTTAGTTGCGGCGTAGCTTCCTAACTTCGAGAGCGCCTTAACTGAATTGGCGGCGCCTTCAGCCGGCGGGATGACCTCGCTTGTTGGATCTTCGGCATCGCGCCACTTGAATCCGGTGAAGGCGATGACGTTGGGAATCCCGAAGTCGGCGGCCTGGTCGATTGCGGCTTTCGTCCGGGTGATCACTTCGTCGTGATAGCGCGGATTGTTCAGGCCTTTGCGGAACGGAGGGTCCGGCATGCCGTTGAATGCGAGGGCGTTCTGCAAGCCATATCTGCGGAGCGTGGGCCACAGTTCCGGCGGCACGAGTTCGACGCTCTCGCACCCGAGCCCTTGCGCGGTGGCGCAGACGCGGTCGATGTCCCAATTCCAATCCGTGCCGTTCAGGCACCAGTAGACCAGCGACTGCCGTATGCGACCATTTCTGACAACGCGTTCCATACGCCAGACCTCAGTTTATTCGAGCCCCGCCGGCGACGGGGCGGCCTGCAATGAAAGCGAACGATTCCCTGCCCAGCCGCGTCGCCCATACCAGGACTTTACACGGGAAGTCACCCGCGCCACGGCATCGGATTAGCGAACACCCGCGAGTTGGTTTATAACCGAATGAAGCCGAGCGAAACCCCCGTTCTCGCTCTTCTTCAATCCCACGTGAGTTCGTTGAGCCGCCGATTCGTCGATAGCAGGCAGCCTATGACACGCATGCGGTTCGACTGGGAAGTCCGCCTCGTCCTCATGAAGACAGCGTGATGCCTTCCGCGTTCGATGTCAAGCTGCGGCCTCACACGAGGCGACGGGCGCTGCTGAAGCGGGCGACTTACATCTCATACCGAGCCGCGAGGGTAACCGACCGGTCTACGACTTAAGTAAGTACCCCGTATCCCGAAGCGACACCAGAACCTTCAACTACTCCGCATTGAACACGACTCGCCGAAGCTTCGCCGAATAGTAGTCAGCAACACCGTCACCGCCTAGCGCCATCGGAACAGCCGTCAACCACAACTCCACGGCCCGTAAACCCGAAGTAACATCCGCGCAATGAATGATCCGATCGCGTTCCGCAAGCGATTTCCAAGTCTCCGCACCGCACGGATAAGCGAGGCACGCGATTACCCGCGATGTCGAAGCCAGATTCGCGTAAGCCAGCACCTGCATCAGATCCTGCCGGTGTGCCTCGCGTAACTGCTCGTCGGTCCGCGCCCATGGTGACGTCTGCATCTCCTCCCAATGGCGTTTGTACTTAGCGTCGATGATCAAAGTGGTCGTCGGCCACTCTAACCAAATATCAGGAACCAGTGACCGTTGGGAACCCACATACGCGGGACGCCAGCTCAGCGGCGCCGTAGTCTCGTTCGTGCGGCCCACCCGCATAACCGCTCCGGTGTCCATTGCAACGCGCCGAAACACCGTCTCGATCCAAGCCTCGAAAAAGCGCTCCATCGGCATCGTCCACGGGATCCCATCCAGATCGCTGACTCCCGCGAGCCCCCGATCTTCGACCGTCCACTCAATCGCCTGCAGCCCGTCCAGAAAGGAGTCCGACCGGAGCGGCCGCCGCACGTACTGCGCGATGAATGCCGGTGTAGGGAGATAGTCAGGAACGGCAACCAACCGCTCAAGCAATCGGTTACAACGCGCGATCAAGGCGGCCACAAACGCGCCGTGCTGACGCTGACTCTCTAACGACTGGCGCTGTCGATCTAACGTGTAGCGGATGGCCCCCAGTAAGTGCCGGTCTTCCCTCAAGTCAGGAAAGGAACAAGGTACGTCCAGAAACTTCGCCCGGCTGATACTCTTGACCGCGTACTGTTTCCAATCAATGCGCCCCTTAGGCGACGATCGACACTCATGAACCGTTTCGAATCGCCGGTCAAGCGAAGAAAGCAAAGCCTCTATCCGCGCCAGGATCATCGACGAAAGCACCCAAGGTGGAACGCGCCGTTCCGATCGATGCAGTAGCGGCAGCTTCAACGGGGCGGGTACAACGCGCCAACCCATTTCAGACAGCATCGGACCAATCCCCGGCCAAGGAAAACGAGGCTGCACGACCAACCCGAAGTCATTCGACGAAGTTAGGGGTGAAACCAGCGGAACCGCGCCTACCGCATTTCCGCTTCTTGCAACTAGACGGACGTCTCGACCGTCGAAGTCAGCCCGAAGCTCCGTTTCAAGTAAGCGGGCGCTTCTGGCGTTCGCCGCAATGAAGCCATCGCATAAACGCGCCGCCTGGCCATTAGGATCGCTTGAATTCCGCGTCTTGAAAAATTGACTGGCTGATACCGCATGCGTACTGTTATCCGCGAGCTCAAGACAGATATCGTTCTGCTTAGGCGCGGGTAGCGCTATGAGCCTGCGGGATCTTGAAGCCACTGTAAGTAAGCCCTGATCTCTTCAGCGAACCCGCTCACATAACCCTGAGCGAGATATTCATTGAGTAATGGCGCCAGCTCTGTCGCTAGCCTGGTCTTGGCCTTTGACTCGTCCTTCTCCAGGAAGTAAGAATGACCGGGCATCATGGAGAACGCCTCGTCCGTTGCGTATTCCAGGAATATCTGAAGCAGTCGGCGAAATGCGCTTTGCATCGTCTCGCAGGCATTCTCGCGAACAACATCGATACTCGGCCATAGAGAAACGAAGGCAAATCGCCGGCGAACCGCAATATCGACGATCCCGATACTCCGATCCGCGCTATTCATGGTTCCGAGTATGTGTAAGTTATCGGGCAGCGAGAAAGTGCTGAACCACGGCTCACCAAAGTCATAAGGAAGACGAATCGTCCGGCTTCCTTCATGCGGTTCGAGCAGGAAAAGGCCTTCTCCGAGAACCTTAGCAAGATCGGTTCGATTAATCTCGTCAAGCACAAGCAAGTACTTGTCCGAGCTATTCCGCGCAAGCGTGGCCGCTTCCATGAGTGCGCCTCTCCGCGGAGCGAACTGGAGGCCCAGAGCACTCCCGCTGTGAACCGGAGCGAGCCCGCCGATAATATCCTCATAGGTCGTGCTCGCATGGCACTGGATCGTGAAACCGCGTCCGGCATAGTCTCGATCCAGGATTTCAAGGGCCATTCTAGTCTTCCCCGTTCCCGGCGGACCCTGTAAGATGCCGAACCGGCGGGATTGTAACAAAGAAACGACTGCCTCCCGATTCACAGAAGGCGTGACCTGC
>NZ_CAJCHS010000153.1 GCF_903970205.1 Nevskia soli
GGTGACGGAGCGGTACCTACCACGGGCTACGAGACTACGGGTGAGGGATACCCTCGATACAGCGAAACGTGTCGCGTGCGATTAGCAGCTCTTCGTCCGTTGGAATTACCCAGACGGGCGTTTTCGAAGCTTCGGTTGTGATGCGAGCGTCTTTGCCTCGGGCTTGGTCGTTCGCCGCAGCATCCAGTTCCACGCCGAGCCAAGTTAGTCCCTGGCAGACTTGCGCGCGGATCTCGCTCGAGTTTTCGCCGATGCCCCCGGTGAAGAGAATGGCATCGGCTCCGTTGAGCACGGTAGCGTAGGACCCGATGAACTGGATCACGCGATAGCAGAAGACATCGACCGCGTCGCGCGCGCGTTGATCGCCCTCCGCGCTTCGTTTCTGGATGTCGCGCATGTCTCCGGTGCTGTTGGTCAATCCCGCCAGGCCGGCTTTATGGTTCAGCAGTTTCTCCATTCCTTGAGCGCCATCCGGATCGCGCTGCGCGAGATAGAGCACTGCGCCCGGATCGATTTCACCGGGCCGCGTTCCCATCAGCAATCCATCCATCGGAGTGAAGCCCATCGATGTGTCGATCGACTTGCCGTGATCGATCGCGCAGACCGAGCAGCCGTTTCCGAGATGGCACGTGATCAGCTTGTAGTCGGCACGCTTCTTTTGGTGCAGCATCGCAAATCGCCAGGAGACGTAGCGGTGCGAGGTGCCGTGGAAACCGTACTTGCGGATGTGGTCGCGTTCGTAGAATTCGTATGGCAGCCCGTAAAGGTAGGCGCGCGGCGGCATGGTCTGGTGGAACGAGGTGTCGAAGACGGCAACCTGTTTCGCGTCGGGCAGCAATTCGCGGCTGGCGTAGTAGCCTTTCAGATTTTCCGGATTGTGCAGGGGCGCCAGATCGGAAAGCTTCTCGATATCCTTGAGCACCCGGTCATCGATGATGACCGACTCGTGAAACGCTTCGCCTCCGTGGACGATCCGGTGGCCCACCGCTTCGACATCTTGGGGATGCGACAGTGCGCCTCCGGGAGCGGTGAGATGATCGAATGCCAACTGGATCGCCTGCTTCTGATCTTTGACGGCCTGTTGCTTCTCCTCCTTCTCCCGGCCGGCCATTTGGTACGTGAACTTTGCGTCATCCGAACCGACGCGCTCCACCGCGCCGTGCGCCAGAACGCGGTCGTTGTTCTGCGCGATCTGCTCGCGGCTGGTTTCGATCAATTGGAACTTCAACGAAGAGCTGCCGCAGTTTAGGACGAGGACTCGCATTTGATCTTGGCTATGTTGACACTGATATGTTCGGTGATTAACACTTGCACAGCGATTCCAGATTCTCGCACGGCGCGGTAGTCATCGTCTTGTTATCGAGCGTTCTAACCGGCTGCGGCGGCTATGCGGATTTCACCTTGCCACCGCTGGAGCCGGCGTCGCATCCAAGGACCATGAGCTTGCAGTTGGCGCCGCAGCCGGTAATCGAACGCGGAAGCGCGCATGACGTGCTGAATCCTTCCGTAGTGCGCGTGGGCGGGCAACTCTATAACTTCTATTCGGAATTTGACGGCCGCGTTTGGCGCACGGCTTTAGCCGCGTCGGGGGACGGTGTTCACTGGGATCTGCACGGCGTTGTCTTATCACCCAACGCGGAGAGTTGGGAAGGCAGCTACATCGCGGCAAACGGCAGCGCTTTCTACGATGGCGCGACGTGGTGGTATTGGTATCAGGCCGGTCCTGAAGGCGCTCCTCAAATCGGACTCGCGCGATCTGGCGATGGGCGTTCGTGGCGCAAAGAACCGAAGCCGGTGCTGGGTTTCGGACCGCGCGGCAGTTGGGACGAGCGCGGCGTCGCCGATCCGTATGTGATCAGAATCGGATCGGTTTATTACTTGTATTATCTGGGTCAGAATCGCGCGCGGCAGCAACAGATTGGACTTGCGCGATCGAGCGACGGCGTGCATTGGACCAAGCTGCGCTCCAGCCCCGTGCTGACGATTCCCGAAGCCGGCAGCGGCGCGCCCGATGAGAATGGTTTAGGTGAACCGGCCGTGTGGCAAGCGCAGGGTTCGTATTGGATGCTGTACACCGGCCGCAGCGCGACGGAACGCCGCTCGCTCATCGCCGCGCAATCCCGCGATGGCGTTCATTGGACGCGGCAGCCGAAGCCGTTCACGGGCGATCAGCCGTGGGACCGCGCGGTGCTTTGCGACCCGACGGTTCTGGACGATCGATTGTGGTTTGGCGGCGGCGATCAACCCAATCCCGCGCAAAATCTTGACGGGCAGATCGGCGTGGGGAGCATCGCTATTCAATGAAGATCGGCATCACGTGTTATCCCACGTACGGCGGCAGCGGCATCGTCGCCACCGAGCTTGGTCTTGAGCTCGCGCAGCGCGGCCATGAGATCCACTTCATCACCTACGCGAATCCGATCCGGCTCGATTCCGGATTGCCTCGCATCCACTATCACGAAGTCGAAGTTACGCCCTATCCGTTGTTTCAGTACCCGCCCTACACACTGGCGCTCGCGTCGCGGATGGCGGAAGTGGCGCAATATCAGAACCTCGATTTGTTGCACGTGCATTACGCCATCCCGCATTCGATTTCCGCGATGCTGGCGAAACAGATGCTCGCGCCCGTGCGGCGGCTGCCTACTTTGACAACGCTGCACGGCACGGATATCACCCTGGTCGGCCTCGATCGAAGTTACTTTCCAATTACTAAGTTTTCGATCGAGCAATCGGATGGAGTTACTTCGATTAGTCAGGACCTTCGCCAGCAGACCCAGGAAGTCTTCGGAATCAAGCGGCCGATTCATGTAATTCATAACTTTGTCAACACGGAGATCTACATTCCCGACGAGGAGAAAGCCGGCGCGCGCGAATACGCGCCGAACGGCGAGAAACTGCTGATTCATCTTTCGAATTTCCGTCCGGTGAAGCGCGTGGTCGATTGCGTCCGCATACTCGCTGCGGTAGTGAAGCAGACGCCGGCGCACCTGTTGATGGCGGGCGACGGACCGGATCGCTGGCCGGCCGAGCAAATGGCGCGCGACTTAGGCGTCGAAAAGCACATCACGTTTCTAGGTAAGCAAGACCATGTCGAGCGGCTCATCAGACTCGCGCATGTGCTGTTGATGCCGAGCGAGATGGAGTCGTTCGGACTGGCGTCATTGGAAGGGATGGCCTGCGGAGTCCCACCGATTGCGACGCGCGTGGGCGGCGTTCCCGAGCTCATCACCGATGGCGAGGATGGCTTTCTGTCAGCTGTTGGCGATATCGAAGCGCAGGCAGTCAAGACGGTGACACTGCTAACTGACGATGTGCTGCACGCGCGCATGTCGGCAAGAGCGCGGCAGACCGCCGTTTCGCGTTTTGCCACGGATCGGATCATTCCGCAGTATGAGGAAGTCTATAGGGAACTGATCGGATAGTGGGCTGGCGCTATCGCAATGGGTAGGATTGCGGGATCGATCCGTATCCACACTGCCTTGCCCAATCGACTATCGGTTGCTCGAAGTACAGCATGAGCAACAAAGATAGCGAGAAGAACGTCAGCCAAGCTAGTAGCTGCGAAAGGCGCATCGCCAAGGATACGTTTGCGCGCGTTTTCCGCCCGCGTGAAACAAGGGAAGCGCGCCCATCCAAACTCCCGTGATGACTAGCGATGGAATCAACTTGCCGGCGGCCCATCCTAAAAGTACGCCTCAATATAGAAACTCAACAAGAGCGAAGCCTTCAAAGCTTGCGTAGGGTTCGACCTGCGACTTCATCCCCAAATGAGAAACGATCGCATCGGCAGGAAATACGGCAATCGCAATCAGCGGATATTGAAACAAGAATTGAACGAAGTAGCGCGTTCCTTGCGCGAGAAAGAAACGGCCAACCGGGGAACGCTCGTCCAGGGAGTCGAACAAATTAGAGCTCGCTCACTCGGCTGAATGGGCTTCAAGTATACGTGCAGCTATCGCTTCGGCCTTAGCGACCGCTTCCTCTTGTTTCAAGCCGTAAGCGAGTGCACCGGGTGGTTCAGGGATCCTGCGATCCAGCGCCCGTCGCTCTCCTGATCAAATTCAAAGCTTAGGCCCATCGTCCGGTCTCGCTCGAGACTCGCTTCAGCACCAACGATTCTCCAAGGTCGTCCATCTCCAATTGAGTCCCCGGCTCAGGTTGATGCGCTCAGCGTTCCGCCGGCTTATGCCGCTCCGAACCCTTAGTCCCGGTAAGCGCGAACCGCTTATACACCTCACGCTTCGAGATCCCGCGCTCCCGCGCGATCGCCTTCATCGCATCCATCCGCGACAGTCCCGTGCCGATCTGTTCCTGCACCGCCTGGTTGATCGGAACATTAGTCTGAACCGGCTTATCGGATTTGCCGACGAGCAGCGTTATCTCGCCGCGCAGCCCTTCCCGCTCGCTCAGCTTCGCCAGAATCTCGCGCGGCGTGCCGCGCAGAAACTCTTCGTGCATCTTCGTCATTTCCCGCGCGAGTACCGCCGGCCGCTCTCCCATCACACGATCGATGTCGACCAGCGTCTCCATAATCCGGTGCGGCGCTTCGTAGAAAATCAGCGTGGCTTTCTCATTACGCAAGGTCTCCAGCAAGTGTACGCGCTGACCCGATTTCGCCGGCAAGAAACCGAGGAAGTGGAACGAGTCCGTGGGCAGTCCCGACGCTGCCAAAGCGGCCAGGGACGCGGAAGCGCCGGGCACCGGTTGGACATCGATTCCGGCCGCAATAGCCGCGCGTACCAGCCGATAACCCGGATCCGAAACCAGCGGCATTCCGGCGTCTGAAATGATGGCGCCGTTTTCGCCCGCCCGCAGTCGCTCCGCCAGTTCCTTGGCGCGCTCCTGCTCATTGAAATCGTGGTAGCTGACCATCGGCGTTCGAATTTCGTAATGGTCCAGCAGTTTGCGTGACTCGCGCGTATCCTCACAGGCAATCCAGTCGACTTCTTTCAGGACGCGAACGGCCCGATACGTCATGTCTTCCAGATTTCCGATCGGAGTGGCGACCACATACAGGGTAGGCATGTGAGGTGGCCTTTGTAGGCAGTGTACCTGACGCCGCTAACTAAAGCGCTATGCGGAACCGAAACCGGCCAGCAGAATGTTCCGGCTTTCCACGGCGCGCCGTACGCGCGGCGACAGCAGCGCCTCCAGTTCGCGCTCCCGGCTCTGTTTCAAGCGCGTTGGAGCGGCCATCAGCTCGTCGCGGCAATAGCCGGGATGGCACATCAACTCGGTGAAACCCTCCGGAAGCCGGCGGATCGCCTGCTCCATCTCTTCAACTCCGATGCGTCCGGTTAGCGCGAACCCGACGAAGTGATCGGTGGTGCGCAAACCATCCAACACGCGCGCGAACGGCAGGCGCTGCAATCCGATCGCGAGCCGCAGCGCTTTCGGCGCCCAGCCTCCGTTGACGATCGGAGAGAAATCGAAGGGCCGCCGAATCCAGCGAATGTCGAACTCGTGCGCGATGCGGGCAACGGCGCGCAAGACCGGCGGCGCAAGGTGCGTATGTTTATGGGTATCCAGATGCGTCGGACGAATACCGGCCGCTTGGATCTTGCGCACCTGGGCGGCGAGTTCTTCATAGATCGCCAGCTTCCCGCGGGCCAGAGCGGTCAGCAGTTCCGGAACACCCGAAGGCAGCCTGCCGCCGGTGAGCGCTTCGCCGCCGACCAAAGTAAGATGACAACCGACATCCAGCGTAGGATTGCTGCGCGCCAGCTGTGCCGCATGATCGAAGGCTACGCCGTTCGCCATCAGCGTCGTCGAAGTCAGGATTCCGGAGCGATGCGCCTCTACAATGCCGTCGTTCACGTCGCGCGTGAAACCAAAGTCATCGGCATTGACAGCCAGACGAATCAGAACAGCGCCAGTTTGATCCGAAGGAATTTCTTCGGGTTCGCGTGCATGTCTTTTATCAGGGATTGCGCTTCCGTAGTAAGTCCGCTCAGCGACTTATAGAGCTGGTCATTGACTAACAACTGACCGATGGTGCCTTGCCCGGCATTGACGCGGTCAATCGCGGTATTGACCTTATTCACGATGGCGTTCAACTGGTTGTACAACTCCTCGTCAGTAAGAAGCTTGCCGGCCGTGCCCTTGCCCTTGTTTAGATTGTTGAGCATGGTATGCGCTTCGGCCAGAGACTGCCGCGCTTCGTCGTAAAGGGCGGTGTCGGACAGTAGCTTACCGGCTGTACCCTGGCCCTGCTGCACCTGCGCGAGCAGTGCGTCCAGTCGCTGAATCGGGCTGCGGATGTCGTTATAGAGCTGATCGTCGTAAATGAGTTTACTTACCGTTCCCTTGCCGGCTCGAATATCGTGTACGATCTGGTTCAGCTCGCCGGCAGTCTGGTTCACCTGGTTGTAAAGCTTGTCATCTTTGAGGAGAAGACCCACGTTGCCCTGCCCGCTGTTGACATAACTCAACAGCGCGTCAGCCTTGCCTACAATCCCCTGGAACTGGCTCAGGATGCTGGCGCTTTGCGCCAATAGCTGCGGAATATCGACCACTTCCTGCGACTTGATCTCGCCGCCCGGTTCCACATGCTGCGCGCTCTTCCCTTTCGTGATGTTAATGAACTTACTGCCGAGTAGGTTCGACGCGGCGATGCCGGCCTGCGAATCGACCGGAAGCTGGTCGAGATACTTCTTCAGCACCGACATCTCAATCTCGACAATGCGGTGCGGATCTTTATTTTGCGTGAGCCGGATATGCTCGATGTTGCCGACCAAAATGCCGTTGAGACGAACCGGATCGCCTTCCGCCATCGCGGCCGAATCCTCCATGTAGGTCCGCAGACGGAAGCGGCGCTCGAAAAACTTCGTGTTCGAGGTGAGCAGGAAAATGAGAATCGCGGTAATGACAAAAGCGGCGAGGGACACCAGTCCCACACGTAGTTGAGCCCAGCGGACGCGCTTCGGAGACGGCATCGAGTCAGTCTCTCTTCACAAACTTAGATACGTAATCATCGGTTGACGCTTCGAGTTCCCGCTGACTTCCTTCGAAAACCAGCTTCCCCTCGCGCATCACCATGAAGATCGTTCGTTCCGCCGCGGTTGGATCGGGCTCAAGCTGAGCATTATCAGGATTGTAGCGGAAGTTCGCCGCGAGATTGCCATCCTGGTAGCGATGCGTGACTACAAGAGCTGTGGTGTTGTCCAGATCGCGTTCCTTGATTATCAGCGTGACGATGGTATGAGCGGTGATGGGGTCGAGCCCCGCGGTCGGCGAATCATAGAGCAAGAGCGGCGGTTGGGCCACCACGGCGCGCGCAATGGCGACGCGGCGCTGCATGCCCCCCGATAGTTCGTCCGGGAACTGTTTCAGCGTCTGGCCCAGTTCGACGAAATCGAGCGCCTGTTGGATTCTTTCGCGGATGCTCTGGGTCGGTTCCGCCGGTTTGTCCTTAGAACGATCTACGTTCTTCTTACTTTCCGAAGCGGTGCGCAGGCTAATTAGCGGGTAGGCCACGTTGCGCTCCACCGTCATCGAATCGAAAAGCGCCCCTTCCTGAAACAGAATTCCCACCCGGCGCCGGATGTCGAAGAGCTGCTGTTCACGCAGGTTCTGAATCTCCTGGCCGAACAGAATCACCTTACCCGCCGACGGGCAGTCGAGAGCGATCGCGGTCTTCAGCAGAACGGTCTTGCCGCTGCCGGCCGCGCCCAGAATAATTCTCGTCTGCCCTTCTTTCAAATCGAAGCTGACGTCCTTCAAAGCTTCGACCGTATCGAAAGTGACGCTTACGTTCTCGAACCGGAGAATGCTATCGTTCTGCGCCATCGTTCAGGTGGTGGCGACGAAGATCTTGGTGATGAAAGTAGTCAGGATGAAGATCAGCACGGAAGCGGTGACCATGGCTTGCGTCGTCGCGCGTCCAACGCCCTGGGTGCCGCCCGTGGTGCGCAATCCGTAGTAGCAGCCGATGAGTGAAACCACGAACGAGAAGATAAACGGCTTTAGCAGGCCTTGAACGACGTCGCTCCACTCCAGCGCCTGCCAGCAGGAAGTCCAGTATTGGCGCGTCGGCAAATGATAGACGAGAATCGCGACCACCCAACCGCCGATCATTCCCACGAAATCCGCGATCACGGTAAGGCACGGCAGCATCACGGCGGTCGCGATCATCCGCGGCGTCACCAGCTTTTGAATCGGATCCGTGCCCAGCGCGCGCATGGCATCGATCTGCTCGGTTACCCGCATGGAGCCGAGTTCGCTCGCGATGCCCGACGAGTTTCGCCCGGCAATCATCAGGGCGGTGAGGGCAGGGCCGAGCTCGCGGACCAGGATAATGGCAACCACTTCGCCGGTGCGGCTCGTTTGCCCGTACTGGCCAAGGGCGCGGCCCATCTGGAGGCCCATCACGGCGCCGCTGAAGAAACCGGTGAGAACGGCGACGAAGAGGCTGCCGAAGCCGATAGAGTCCATCTGGATCAGCACATCGTCCAGATAGTGCGGGCGGCGGAACAGATTGCGCATCGCCTGCCCGGTCAGAATCATGAAGTCTTGAGTCGCCTCGACGGGCCCTTTAAGGATGTCCAGCAAGTTTCACCCGCGATTGAACTGCGCGATTTAACGACCTGTAAATAAGATCGATGCTAACATACGAACCGAAAATGAAGGGCCTAACCGATGTTCCAGGTATCCGCGTCGGGCACGCTTCGGACTTCGATGCGTTGACGGGATGCACGGCGATCCTGTTCGAAGGCGGCGCGGTCGGCGGCGTGGACATTCGAGGTTCGGCGACCGGAACGTCGGAACTCGACACCTTGAGCCCTGGCCACGTGACTTCCCGCGTACACGGAATCGTTTTCTCGGGCGGCAGCGCATTCGGGTTGGAGGCGGCGTGCGGTGTGCGGCGCTATCTCGGCGCGCATGGCGTCGGATTCGATACCGGGGTCGCGCGCGTGCCGATCGTGCCGAGCGCGATTCTCTTCGATCTAGCCATTGGTAAGTCGGGAGTGCGTCCGGGCCGCGAAATGGGGGAAGCTGCAGCTGCCGGCGCTTCCGACGCGGCGGTGGTGGAAGGGTGCGTGGGGGCGGGAACGGGCGCGACCGTGGGCAAGCTGTTCGGGATGAAGCGGGCAATGAAAAGCGGGATCGGGAGTTACTCGGTCTCGTTGCCCGACGGAGTAATAGTGGCGGCCCTGATTGCGGTAAATGCGCTGGGCGATGTACGCGAACCTTCGACTGGCAAGGTGATCGCGGGAGCGAGAGTTTCAGAAAGTTCGCGTGAGTTTGTAAATGCCGAACGCGCCATGCTAAGTGGACAGACGGGCGGGTTCGGCAACACCACTCTAGCTTTGGTAGCTACTAATGCCGTACTTACTAAAGTGATGGCCGGAAAGCTTGCGGCGCTGGCAAGTATCGGAGTGGTTAGGACCATCGCGCCCGTGAATACGATGCTCGATGGGGATGTTACTTTCGCGGTTTCTATTGGGAGTAAGACGGCGGAAATCGACGTGCTTGGAGTTGCCGCGATCGAAGCCGTGGAGCAGAGTATCTTGCGGGCCGTGAAGAGTGCGAAGTCGATGGGTGGGTTGCCGGGTTTGGCGGGATCGGCGCGCTGACACGGTTGTTTATCTGTTCAGCAGACGTGCGCACAAGGTGTGCTCGGGTAAGGAGCTAATCTGTCGATGTCCAGTTACCCGCCGAACTTGAAGCGAAGCTGACGGAGGTGGCGACTCAACAGGGTCGAAACCCTGACGACTTGGTGCGGGATGCCGTTTCACGCTATCTCGATGAAGAAGCTCGTTTCGTCGATGCGGTTAAACGAGGAGAGCAGGCGTTGAAACAAGGCGATTACCTTACGCACGAACAAGTCGCCCAACGCCTTCAACGATTCCTCCGGGGCTGATGGAAGTTCGTTGGTCGATGCCTTCAGCGGAAGATCTGGAGCGCATCTGTGGACGGGTGGAGCGTGACAGTCCCGAAGCCGCCAGGCAGCGGGAATCGATCTTATCTGGGCTGCCGTATATCGTTGTGTATCGTGTCGGCGATGAGGCGGTTGAAGTCGGCCGTGGTAGAAGGTTGATCATGGGATCAACCGCAACCAATGCAGAACTCTTGCAGGATCTTGCTCGCCATCAGACCTGGGCCGACGGCGCACATTGGAAGGCGCTTCACGAGAACAGTCAGTTGCTGGAAGACCCTGAGATCCAGAAGCGGTTGAACCATATACTCTCGGCGCTGCGAATGCTGACTACCCTGGCCCGAGGCGAGACACCGGATCCCGCCCGGATGACGGCTGCCGAACCCATCGACCAACTCGAAGCGGCGATGGAAAGGGCGAACGGAGAGATCATCGAGACTATCGAGAACGTCGATCTTGGCAAAATGATTCCTCTGCCGCGCGGTCCGCAAGGCCCGTGGGAGGCGCCCGCCGGAGTGTTACTGCTGCAGGCCATTACTCACGGCCAACATCATCGCGGCCAAAACGCGTCGCGAATGCGACAACTGGGGGTTACTCCCCCGATGACGGATTTCGTGATTTGGTTTGCGCTCGGGCGACCGTAGTCTACGCTAAGTTGAGGCGAGTGGTCATCCTCGGTCCTGGAGGCTCAGGTAAGTCGACCTTCGCGCGTCGACTTAGCGCAATCACCGGACTTCCAGTGGTTGAGCTGGACAAGGTGTTCTGGGGGCCAGGTCTAGTTGCTCCGACTCGCGATGAGTGGGTGCGGATACAAACACGGTTAATAGAACAGGACGCGTGGATCTTGGACGGAGACCTTGGGCCATACGACGCCGTCGATGTTCGGCTTCGTGCTGCCGACACTGTCGTTTTTCTGGACTTCTCGGTCGTGCGATGCGCCTGGCGAGCCGTCCGGCGATCGCGCGAGCGCGCGGATTTTTGGCTTTGGCTGATGCGGTACCGCCGCCAAAGCCGGCCTCTTCTTGTGGAAGCTATAGCGAACCACGCGCCTGACGCGAACCTCTATGTAGTTCGTAGTCCGCGGGAACTTAGTCGATTGGTCGCGGAAGTCGTTTCTACTTTGTCGCGGGGACGTTAGCCGCCTGTGCAGCCTTCTTCCAGTCGCCGGCCTTCACGTATGAGATCGCGGAAGGGTCCAGAGTGCGCTTCAAAGTGCCGTTGACTTGGTCGGGAGTGAGCGCGCCTACCTGGGTTTCGAGGTCCGCATCGAAAGTAAGTTTCCGGTCATAGTGATCCTCGCGGGAAAGGAGACGGGCGAGTGCACCGTCGTCAGAGCGATTGACCTGGCGGCTCTGGAGCCAGCCGGATTTCGCGGACTTGACTTCATCGGCAGTGAATCCGGTAGCGATGGCTTTCGATAACTCATCCTTGAAAGCCGCTTCTACCTTGGCGACGTTCTGCGGCGCAGCGATCGCGTAAACGCGGAAGGAACCGTTCTTCTCGTACTCCGATGCGTTGAACTGCGAACCAATTCCGTAGCTAAGGCCTTCCTTCTGCCGAATGCGCGTGGCGAGACGGGAATTCAAGAAGCCGCCGCCGATCATGTAGTTGGCGAGGACCATGGCCGGGTAATCCGGATCGGTATCGCTCATCGCCAAGCGCTCGGCCGCCAGGAACATGGCGTTCTCTTTGTCCGGAGTATCCACCGACTGATTGATCGCGCCTATCTTTTGATACTCGTGCGGCAGATTCTCGAACGGCCCCGGAGACGTCCAGTTACCGAAGAGATCGGCGGCGAGGCTCTTGACCGCCGGCTCGTCAAAGTCACCCACGACGGCCAGTTCTGCGTGCGATCCGCCCATGAAGTCGGTGTAGAACTTTCGGATATCCGCGACTTGCAACTTAATCAGGTCCGCGATCTCCTCATCGGGACTCATCATGTGCCGAATGTCGCCCTTCGGATACGGATAGAGATGCTGCTCGAGTTCCACGCTGGCGCGTACCTGCGGTTCGGACTTGCCGGACTCGGCCTGCGTGAGTTGCTGTTTACGCTGCTGATTGATTTCATCCTCGGGGAACGTAGGTTCTTTCAGCACTTCGGCGACAAGCTTCAGGACGGCGGGCAAGTTATCGTGAACGGTTTCAATAACCACTGTCGGACTACTGGCGGACCCGAAAATATTGACCTGGGCCTTCAGGCGATCGAACTCATCCTGTAATTGCTGCCGGTTGTGCTCCTTAGTTCCGCGGAGAAGAGTGCTGACCATCAAGTCGCCCGCGTTTTCACGGTCAAACAGGGATTTAGCCGTGCCTAGATGCAGAGTCAGCGTGGCGTGCACCGAGTTCCCGCGCGTCTTCTTCGAAAGCAGCTCCAGCTTCATGCCATTAGGGAGTTGCGATCGTTTCACCCGAGCCTCTATGTTGGAGGGAGAAGGATCGAAGGCTTCGCCCTGCGACATCGCCGCATCGCCCTTATATCCCTTTAACATAGCTTCCACATCGGGCGGGGCGGGTACCTCGGCGCGGTCCGGATGAGCATCGGGAATAAACTCGCCGATGGTCCGATTGGAACTCTTCAGGTAAGCCGCGGCAACACGCTGCACGTCTGCAGGAGACACGTCGCGGAGGCGGTCGCGGTACAGGAATTGGAGCCGCCAATCGCCCATCGCGGCCCATTCGCTCATGAAAAGTCCGATGCGTGTGGAATCGCGCATGGCGAGGTCGATCTCTTTCAGCAGGCGCGTTTTGGCGCGCTCCACTTCCTCTTTGCTGGGCGGTTCCTTGACTAAGTTCTCGACAGTAGCGATCGTAATGTTGCGTGCGTCATCAATGGAGTCCGTCTTCTGGAGCATGTCGATCAGAAGCAGCATTCCCGGTTCGGCCTGCTGCATCGACCAACCGAAGACCTGGGAAGCTTTCTTGTTGTCGACCAAAGCTTTGTAAAGGCGGCCGGATGGATTGTCGGTGAGTATGGTGCTGAGTACGTCGACTGCCGGGAAATCCTTGTCGCTGCCGGCGGGAATGTGGTAACCGTCGACCACCGCTTGAATGTCGCCGACGCGGCGTACCGTGACGAAGCGTTCGCCGTCCTGCACGGGCTCTTTGGTGTAAGTAGTGTCCAGCTTGCGGGTCGGCTTGGGTATCTTACCGAAGTATTGGACGATCATGGGTAGCAGCTGCGCTTCGTCAATCTTTCCGGCAACCGTGAGCACCGCGTTGTCCGGCTGATAATACTTCTTATAGAAAGCCTGCAGTTTGTCGATCGGAACATTCTCGATATCGGAGCGATTCCCGATCACGGCACGGCCGTAAGGATGCCAAACATAGCCCGCGGCAAGAGTGCGTTCAACCAGAACACCCATCGGATTGTTCTCGCCGGATTCGAATTCGTTGCGAACGACCGTGTATTCACTATCGAAGTCTTTCTTAGCGATGTAGGAGTTCACCATGCGGTCCGATTCCAGATCAAGCGCCCAGCGAAGGTTGACTTCCGATGCCGAGAAGGTTTCGAAGTAGTTGGTTCGATCGTAGTCGGTAGTGCCGTTGGGACGGCTGCCGTGTGAGGTTAACTCTTCCGGTATGTTCTTGTGCCCGGGGCTGCCCTTGAACATCATGTGCTCCAGCAGATGCGCCATGCCGCGTTCGCCCGCGCCTTCGTGCCGCGAACCGACCAGATAAGTCATATTGACGGTTATGGTCGGCTTGGAAGGATCGGGAAAGACAAGGACCTGCAGGCCGTTGTCAAGCCGGCATTCAGTTACACCTTCGACGGATGTAACCAGTTGCATGCCCGCGGGCGGAGCGGCTGCGGCAAGGGTTACGAGTGAGAGAGCAAAGCACGCGAGCAATTTCATGAGGAACTCCTTTTTACGGCGGACGCCGGTTCGGTGATGTTGAGGATTTGTCGGGATGGGACGTTGTTTATCTGTTGCATAGCGCCATCCGGCCAGCGAATTTCGAGGTCAACCGACTTAGACGAGCCAAGGCCGAAATGGAGGCGAAGATCGTTCGCGGAGTAGAAGCTGGATTGACTCATCACTTCCTTCACTTGCATTTTTCCGCCATAGTGCGCGGTGACCCGCGCTCCAATGGCGCTACGGTTCGAGTGGGTTCCAGTTAATTTTACAGTAATCCAATTGTTTTTGCCGCTAGTATCATTGCGCAGGAGCGAAGGCGGTTCGTTGAGATTGACGATCAGGATATCGATGTCGCCGTCATTGTCGAAATCGCCGAACGCGCAGCCGCGGCCGACATGGGGTGCGGCGATAGCCGGTCCCGCTTCACTTAGGAGCTCTTCGAACTTGCCACTTCCCAGATTACGGAACACCAGGCGCGGACCTTTGAACGTATCCGACGATAGCTTGGCGTCCACTTCCGGGTACACGCCTCCGGTGACGATAAATAAGTCCGGCAGGCCGTCGTTGTCGAGATCGACGATTCCCACCCCCCAACTAACAAACCGCGTCTCGACGGCGAGGCCGCTGGCCGCGGTGACATCATCGAACCAAGCGTGTCCGTTATTGCGATACAGAACGCTGGTGTCATCGGCGAAGTGAGTTTTCAAGATGTCCAGGTTCCCATTCAGCAGATAGTCCCCGACGCCGACACCCATGCCGGCCTGCTCCATGCCGTCTTCGTTGAGAGCCGCTCCGGATTCAAGTCCGATTTCACGGAACGTGCCGTCATGGTTGTTACGAAACAGGAAACTCGGGGTAGAATCGCAGGCCACATAGATATCGGGCCATCCGTCATTGTCGAAATCAGCGGCAACGGCGGTCATCGCGTAACTGCCCTTCGACTTCGAAATACCGGAAGGTTCCGAGACATCGGTGAAGGTACCGTCGCCATTGTTGCGATAGAGAACCGGCGGCAGCGTTTTGAAGCCGCGCGGGCCGCACATCACGGGAATACCTTTCCACGTGCAGTTGGCATTCGAGCCCGCTGCGGGCGCATGCCCGACATCGAAATCCATGTAGTTGGCTACGAATAAGTCGAGCCACCCGTCGCGGTTGTAGTCGATGAAGGTGCAACCTGAGCCAAAGCGGGTTCGCGTGTGTAGAAGTCCGGCTTCCTTAGTTACGTCGGTGAACGTTCCATTGCCGTTATTACGATACAGAACGTTCTGCCCGTAATAAGTGATGAAGAGATCGTCGAAACCGTCATTGTTATAATCGCCGACGCAGACGGCGGACGCCCAGCCGGTGCGGGTTAGACCGGCAGCCGCGGTCACGTCGGTAAATGTGCCGTCGCGATTGTTCTTATAGAGGCGATTCGTGGCGCCCTCGACGGGACCCGCAAGTCGTGTCCCGCAGAGTACGAAGATATCGATCCAGCCGTCGCGGTCGTAATCGATGAACGCGCAGCCGCAACCTATCGTCTCGAGGATGTAGTTTTTGTGGTCGGGTTCGCCGTAGATGGTTGGGTGAATCAGGCCCGCGGACCGGCCGATGTCGGTGAATTTCGCATCGAAAGCCAACCCCGAGGGTTTGCCGCGAGGCCGCGCCTGCACTCCTCGAGACGCAACGCCTTGACCGAATAGAGGAAGAACCGAGGTGAAAGCAGCCGCGCTACGAAGCAGCTCGCGCCGGGAAAAAGGGATCACTGCCGCTATGGTATTGACCTATACCGCATCGGACACACTGGCGAAATTGAAATCGGTCGAGACGATCGGCGGGACAATCTGCGAGCCGGTTTCTCCTCCCGTGACGCGCTCGCCGCGTCCCAACTGAGTCGTCCGCTGAAGAACTTCGGACGGACTCTCGTTCCATCGGAAATTAGTGACCGGGTCGGTGATTTTCCCTTTCTCGATCAGGAAGACGCCGTCTCGCGAGAGGCCGGTTAACTGCCACGTTTGCGGCTGCACCACGCGGATATACCAAAGGCGTGTAATAAGTAAACCGCGATCGACGGATGCGATCAGATCGTCGAGCGAATGATCCTGTCCATCTAATACGAGGTTCGATGCCGCCGGCGTTGGTTTCTTTCCGGCCTTACTCGCCCAGAAGCGGTCATAGTTCAAATTCCTGACGACTCCTTTGTCGATCCAGGCGATTTTCTCGTTAGGAAGCAGCGACTGCGCCCATGGCGTGGCGGCCATCTTCGGGTCGAACGGGTCGCTGCGCAATGTAATGTACTCGGGGTAAAGCTTCTCTCCAAGTAGAGTGCCCCCGCCTTTCTTACTCAGGAAGGATTGACCCTGTTCGGCATCACGCGCCCCGAACGCGAACCCGAGCCATCCCACCAGGTCGCCGACCGCCGCAGGCTCAAGAACCACGGTGTACTTTCCGGGATCGAGCTTCTTCCGGCCGACGCCGCGCAGGCACTTTTCACTGGAGATGCGAGCGGCCGTCTCCCCATCCAGATCTTTCAGACTAGCCGAGCTTTGTGAAGCCCAGCCGGAACTCGTACCGCCCTGATTCCTCATGGTGTTGCTCAAACCCGTGTCCGTATAAGTGTGATACCCGAAAAGACCGGCTTTGTTGGCTACCGCAACGGCGTTCGAACTTCGTTGTATGTATCCGGCCGCAATCAACTGGTTCCGCGAGGCGCTATCGATGAGCGCCCTTACGTGCGGGATCATGACATCACCGCGGGCCGAAGCGGTGAAGGTATCGAAGTTATGCAGCGCCGGGTATTCCTGGGCGGGAAGCGCAGGCATCGCCTCGGGATCGGGCTTGGAAATGGCCGCCAGCGCTTCCGCGGCTTCAACACCGCGCTTCAACGCCTCGTCGCTTAATTCACCCACCGATGTGTTTCCGGTGCGCTTATCGGCGGTTATGCTGGTGATTCCAACCTGCTGCGTCACCCGGTATCCGGAGGTTGTGATGCCGTTGTTGGCGAACCGGATAAAGGCGTCCTCGGTCCATTGGACATTGACTTCACACGCGGGTAGACGGGAGTATCCGATGACTTTATCGACTAAGTTCTTAGCGTCCTGTTGAGTTAACATGGCGGGTCCTCAACTAATCCGTCAACAACACGTTCACTTGCCGGAACCGGCTGGGAGAACAGCCATGACTTACGGCATTGGATTGCTCGGGCTCGCCTTTACCGTCGCTCGGGGCGCCGAATTGCTGCCAGTAACTGCGGGAGGCGATCCCGTCGCAGGAATGCCAGAAATCCGTCGTCTTCGCCTGGTAAGCGACGCGCGAAAGCATGCCCCGCTTCTTACCGCCTTTAATCTCCCAGAAAGCATCGCCGCCGAACTGGAAGTTATAGCGCTGCTGGTCGATGGAGAAGCTGCCGTCGCCGTCGATGAGAATGCCGTCGTCGACTCCTGAGATCAGGTCGTCGGGTTTGACCGTGGCGGGACCGGGCGCGAGCCACACGTTCGGCATGCGCTGGAATGGCACGCTGGACCACGAATCCGCATAACAGCAGCCGCGCGATTCCGTTTCGCCGATTAGATGCGCTTGGTCGCGGATCGTCTGGTAATGCTTGAAAATCCCTTTCTCGATAATCGGAAATTTGGTGGTTAGCACGCCGTCGTCGTCGTACTTTACCGTTGCCAGGCCGCCCTCGTTCGTGCGGTCTCCGAACACATTGATTAGTTCGCTGCCAAAAGAGAAGTTGCCCATCTTCTCGGTAGTCAGGAAGCTGGTGCCGGCGAAGTTCGCCTCGTACCCCAAAGCCCGATCTAACTCGGTAGAGTGGCCGATCGACTCATGAATCGTCAGCCAAAGGTGACTGGGCAGCAGCACCAGGTCTTTCTTCCCGGGTTTCACCGGAGGCGCGGCCAGATGTTCGAGTACTTCGGCGCGAATGCGCGGCGCGTTCTCTCCAAGGTTCGCTTTAGGAATCGCTTCCCACCCGGCACTTAGCGGCTCCACGGAGTAGGAACGCGTCCGCGAGATATTGTTCTGAAAATCGACCGCGGTGGCTTGCAGGAAAGGATAGCCCTGAACCACGAACTGCTGAATCGAAGAACCTTCCGACGACGCAAAGTACTTATCTTCGGACCGGAACCAAAGAATCCCGAATGACGAGAAGACTTTCGGATCCTTCTTGATCGTGCTGGTCACGCTCTGCATCAGTTCCAGCTTTTCATTGGTGGGCACGATGAACGGGTCTTTCTCGAAGTTCGACGTCCATCGGTCGACATAGGACTTAGTCGGCGCGAGCTCGACCGGTTTGGCTTGAAGGACGGAGTTCGCCTTGGCGACCACAATGGCTTCTCGCGTGATCCGGGTGATTTCGTCGGCGGTGACCAGCGGCGAAGCCGCAAACCCCCATTGACCGTTCGCGATAACCCGCACGCCGAACCCAAAGGCGGACTGATCGGATACGAATGGCACTTCGTCCGTCTTAGTCCCGCCCCGTTCCGGTGACAGGCGATACCCGGAAAACTGGTTGCGGTAGCGGGCAATGCGGATATCCGTGTAAGTAGCGCCCTGCTTCTTTCCTTCAGCCAGGGCGACCGCGCCTAGTCTTTCCAGGTCTTTGCTTGGGGCGGTTGATTGTGCGTCCGGAGCTCCAAATAGACGGTTGGCGAACAGCAGCGACGCGCCGGTGGTCGCCGCGCCCAGGAACGAACGACGCGTGGACAGATCTTTAATGATTGGGAACTTCATAAATTAGAAGACGAGTGACAAGCCCATCGCGATTATAGTGAGCACGACCCAGATCGCAATCATGCCGCCCGCCGCCTTGCCGAAGGTGATATTCGCAACCCGCGAGAGACCATAGGCTCCGAGCAGCACCTGCGCCAGGATGAAGATATCGAGCGAACTGGCCAGCGCATAAAGCGGCTTGGCCGTAGTGTGCTGGTCCAGAAAGGCGCCTATGTTGAATGCGAGGAGATGCTGCGGGTCAAGGTCGGTCTTGTCGGCCGCAGCCAGCACCACGACGACGGATAAGAGTACTTTGATCACCCCGACGGGCCACCCCGCGTAGGCCGCAGTTCCGGCTCCCTGCGAGAACTTGATCGAATGTCCGGAAACGCCCGCGATGGCCATGAAAAGCAATCCAACGACGAGGATAAAAACGCCGCCGAAAACGCCGCCAACGACGATGCCGACCGCTTCCCGAGTGGGACTCGCGGCAGCGGCAATCGCCTGCTGTTTCTGATCATCCGACATCTGGGCCGCGAACTTGCTGTTCTCGAATTGATGGCGCGCCATATTCTCCGCGCCGATCGTCTGATAGTAAAACCAGATGGTGAACGAGATCAGAAGAACGTTGGCAAGGGTGGCAATGACCCAGGCCTTGCGGTCCCGCACGTAGTCGAAGACCTTACCGGGCGCGTAGAAAACTTCAATTAGCTGTTTCAACGATTTTCTCCCTTTTTCGATTCCTGCGAAGTGTATCAAACTTCACGAGCCGCAAAACGCAAAACGACTGCTAGACTGACCGTCAGCGAAACGAATGCCTGAAGAACGCGATGAAGAGCTGGAGGGTATCCCGCGCGGAACGGTGCTTCGGGTACTTGTGGTCGCGTCCGGCGGCGTGCTGCTTGTGCTGGTGCTCGCATGGCTCCTCTCCGGTGGTGGTACGGAGTTTTTCGATCGAAAGTTCACGCTTCATACTTACGTCGCGGATTCGGCTGAACTGGCCAAAGGGGACGACGTGGACTTCAGCGGAGTCAAGGTCGGAACGGTCAAGTATGTGGGCTTGAACCGCTCGAACGACCCGAATCGAGCGGTGCGTATCGACCTTCAGGTGGACGCTCATTATCTAAACCGCATTCCGGTGGATTCCGAAGCTACCCTGACGGAAACCAATGTAGTGGGCGACAAGCTCATCAACATTACGCCCGGAAAGGCGACGCAACATGTGGAAGACGGCTCGGAGATTCCCAGTCTAATGCAGAACGGGTCCTTCAACCCGGCCGATCTGGAGCAGTCATTGCGGGATAGCTTGAGCCGGCTGGACGCGTTGTTTGATGAGATACAGGGCGGCAAGACACCGCTTGCCCAGATCATCAAAGGCGATGATATCTACCGGAACCTGGAGACGCAGGTCGCGAACATTCAAAAGGTAATCGGAAACCGGCGCACACCCTTAGGGAAGCAGATATTAGGCGATGAGCTTTACGAGCAGATCAGCCAACCGGTTCTGAAGGTGGACCGGGAACTGGCGGACATCCAGCAGGGTAAGGGTAAGTTCGGGCGCTACTTAAGCAGCTCAGCGGACTATGACAACTGGGTGGCGCAAGCGCGGAACATACACAAGACATTGGCGGACGATAATGCGGGTAAGGGAGCGGCCGGGCAATGGCTGACGAGTGATGACCGCTATAACCAACTGCGGGCGCGCATCGAATCCATCAATACTTCCGTCGATAACCTGCTGTCGCCGACTAGCGGTTTCGGGAAACTGCTGAACTCGAGTGAGATGTACACTTCGCTCAATACGCAGGCTGTACACATTCGCGACTTCACGCACGAGTTCCGCGAAACGCCGCAGAAGTTTATGCGGATTCAGGTGCGTTCGAAGAAGAAAAAGAGTCCAGCGCCGCCGCAACCTGCTGCAACAAAGCCGACTCCGTAAGTTCATCCGTAATCGTGAGAACGCGTTTGGGTCCGGGGCCGGATGGCTGCCAGCGATCGAACATGCGGTCGTTCACGAAGCCTTTGAACAGCGTAATCAACGGTGTACCAAGGGAAGCCGCGGCATGCTGGCCGGCGCTATCGTAACCGATGTATAACTTGCTGCCGCCGATCACGGAAGCAAAGCCCGCGAAGGAGCCGGACCAGGTTCGAGCGTTTGTGCCTGCGATGGCGTGATCGACGCGTGCAGACTCTTCGGGGCCGAAGCCGCGATCGACAATGACGCTGTCGAAGGGTTCGCAGAGGAGGCGAATGAGAGCTGATTCGAATGCGGTCGACAGCTGTTTTGCGGGATTGTCCGCTGTCCCCAGACTAACGGCAGCATAACGGCCCGACTGAACGCGCGCGGCGTGAACCGGGTAAATCCGATTCACTGCGGTTGCGACACCAAAGGTTTCGCGGACCCATCGCTGGGCGAGTTGAGTGAGGTTCGCGCTCCCGTCCGCGCCGTACGCGCGGCTTTCGAAGAAGAAGTAGCGGCTTTCGTCGTTGACGGGTAGAAGCCCGAGTTGCGTCAGGCGTGAGTCGGGATCAACGATAAGCGTTCGCTCATCGGCAAACTGCCGGCGAATGAGGCGCCACGCGGAAAGACGTTCCGCTATCGGGCCGTTCCTCTTGTACGGGATTTCCGCGTGCTCGATCCGGCTGCATCGCTGGAACAACTCGGCGGCTTTGGCGCTTCCGGCCAGAATAACGCGCGCATGAGGGAAGCGCTGGAGGACGGCATCGAGA
>NZ_CAJCHS010000154.1 GCF_903970205.1 Nevskia soli
CACTCTCTGGGCCGTGAAACTGGCCGGAATGCTTCCGGAACTGCACGTCTGCCTGAGCTGCGGCGTCTCGCTCGATGAAGAAGGCGAGCGCGCATTTTTCCGGCGCGGCGCTCACGGGCTGATGTGCATGGATTGCAAACGGACTTTGTCGGTGCGCGATGCGTGGGAGCTTAGCCGTGAATCGCGAACCCTTGCGAGCCAGATTTTGCGCTTTCCCGTGGGAGCACTGGACGCGCAATGGACGCGCGAAACCGCCGCCGATCTGCGGCGCTTCCTGCAGCAGCAGATCGAATCCCACATCGAACGGCGCCTGCTCACGGTTCCTGTTTTGGAAGCAGCCTGAATCCGCGATGCTTTCGTTCCAGGATGTCATCTTCCGTTTGAAGCAGTATTGGGCCGAGCGGGGCTGCATCATTCAGGAGCCCATGGATCTCGAAGTCGGCGCTGGTACGATGGCCCCCGAAACGTTTCTGCGCGTGCTCGGACCGAAGCCCTATCGCGTCGCATATGTGCAGCCGAGCCGCCGCCCCGCGGATGGCCGTTACGGAGAGAATCCCAAGCGCCTGTACAAGCACCAGCAACTGCAAGTGATTCTGAAACCTGCTCCGGCCGATGTGATCGATCTCTATCTCGGCAGCCTCGAAGCGATCGGCATCGACCTCAAGAAGCACGACATCAAGCTCGAAGAAGACAACTGGGAAGCGCCCACCCTCGGAGCCTGGGGTGTCGGCTGGCAGGTGATGCTGGACGGTCTCGAGATCACCCAGTTCACCTACTTCCAGCAATGCGGCGGCATCGATCTCGACGTCGTGCCCGCTGAGATCACTTATGGTCTCGAGCGCTTGACCGCGTTCCTCCAGGACCGCGACAGCGTCTACGATATCGAATGGACGAACGGCGTCACCTACGGCGATGTGCGCATGGCCGATGAAGTTCAATACTCGGTTTACAACTTCGAACTCGCAGACGTCGGCACGTTGTGGAAGCTGTTCGAGCTGCATGAGAAAGAAGCGCAGCGGCTGCTAAGTTTGTTTGCGGCGTATCCGGATAAGCCGCGATTTCCGGTGCTGCCCGCCTACGACCATGTGCTGAAGTGCAGCCATCTTTTCAACACGCTGGATGCGCGCGGGGCGATCAGCGTGACCGAGCGCGTTGGCGTGATTGGGCGCGTACGGAAGATCGCCGTCGCCGCTGCGGAGGCGTGGGTCGCGCAGCAGACTTCGGCGGTCGAAGAGGTCGCGGCCGCGTGAACTTCCTGCTTGAGATCGGCACCGAAGAGATTCCCGATCATATGATCGATCCGGCGCTCGAACACTTGCTGGTCGCCTGCGCCAAACTCGTCGGAGACAGCGCGCGCGTGGATGGGACACCGCGCCGCCTGGTGGTTCGCGCGGAGAATGTGATCGAACGCGAGCCCGATGCCGAGGAGTTCATCACCGGACCCGCCACGTCTGCGTCCCAACCCGCGGTTGCTGGATTCGCGAAGAAAGCCGGTGCGCGCGTCGAAGAACTCGGGCGGACCGTAACTGCCAAGGGCGAATACTATTCGTTCCTGAAACGAGTGCCCGGCCGTCCGACGCGTGACATTCTCTCGGCGTCCCTGCCCGGCGTTATCCTCGGAACGCCGTTTCCGAAGACGATGTACTGGGCGGGCAAAGGCAGCGAGCGCTTCATCCGGCCGATTCGCTGGATTGTGGCGTTGCTCGGCGGAGAAATCGTGCCGTTCACGATTGCCGGTGTCGAGAGCTTCAATCTTTCGAGCGGCCATCGCACGCTCGGCCGGAAATGGTTCCCGGTCACCTACGAAGACTACGAACAGCGGCTGCGCGAAAACTTTGTCATCCTTTCAGCCGACGAACGCTACCAACGCATCCGCGAAAGCCCCGTTCACTATAAGTGCGATCGTCCGCTGCTGCGCACCCTCACGAACATCACCGAATTTCCGACGCCGATCGTCGGCCATTTTGACGAAGAGTTCTTGACGCTGCCGAAAGAGGTCCTGACCACGGTGATGAAGTTTCACCAGAAGTACCTCTCGGTCGAGTCCAAAGACGGGCAGTTGCGGCCGCAGTTTGTTGCCGTCATGAACCTGGATGAGGATCGCGACGGGCTGATCCGGCGCGGCAATGAAGGCGTGCTGCGGGCGCGCTTCAACGATGCGCGTTTCTTCTGGAACGCGGATCAGAAACGCACGTTGGCGCAACGCGTCGACGATCTGGCGCATGTCACGTTTCAAGCTAAGCTTGGCACCTATCTCGAAAAGACGCGCCGCGTCGAGTCGCTGGTTCGCGAGCTCGGCGGCGATGAACATGCCGTACGCGCGGCCACTCTCGCGAAGACCGATCTGACTACCGAGCTCGTGAAAGAGTTCACCGAGCTGCAAGGTGTCGTCGGCGGTCTCTACGCGCGCGCTCAAGGCGAACACGAAGAAGTCGCGCAGGCCATCTATGACCAATACAAGCCAATCAGCATGGAAGACTCGATTCCATCCAACGCGGCCGGTCGGATTCTCAGCGTCGCCGACAAGCTCGATACACTGCGCGGCTGTTTCGAAGTCGGGTTGATTCCTTCGGGATCGAGAGATCCGTTTGCATTGCGGCGTGCGGCTCAGGGCGTGGTCAAAATCATTGTCGAAGGAGCGATGGACATCGATCTTGAGTCCTATGTCGGCCGCGACCCGAAGCTGAATGAATTCTTCCTCGACCGCATCCGCTACTACTTCCGCGACATTCGTGGATTCGCCTACGACGAAGTGAATGCGGTTCTGGCCGCCGGCTGGAGCCGCCTCAACGAAGTCGAGAAGCGGCTGAAAGCGGTGCAAGCCGTTCGGCCAACCGCGGATTTCGAGCCGCTGGCGGCCAGCTTCAAACGCATCTCGAACATTTTGCGGCAAGCGCAATATGACCGCCAAGACGTGATCAACTTGGCGCTAATCGAGAGCGGCGCGGAAGCCGATCTCTACTCGGCTTATGTTCAGACCGTTCACCAAACGGCGGGCGCGGACTACCCGGCCGCACTCACCAGCATAGCCGCCATGCGGCCGTTCGTCGATCGTTTCTTCGACAAAGTATTAGTGAATGCGAAAGATGAACAGGTGCGCGCCAACCGGCTCGCGCTGCTCGCATCGATGCGGCGCGAGTTCTCAACCATCGCGGATTTTTCCGAAATTGTAACTACTTCCCAGGAGACAAAAGCATAAATGAGTAAGCATGTATTTTCGTTCGGCAACGGTACGGCCGACGGTGACGGCAAGATGAAAGACGTTCTGGGCGGCAAGGGCGCCGGACTCGCCGAGATGAGCCGCGCCGGCCTTCCGGTGCCTCCCGGATTCACCAT
>NZ_CAJCHS010000155.1 GCF_903970205.1 Nevskia soli
TATCGGCTCCTGCGCAACACAGCTTCAGCTTCGGCGGGCGACGTCACGGCATCGAACGCCGCTGTTGGAATCTTGTGCTGCGCGAAGAATCGCTTGGCGAACACCTTGCTGCCCTCGAGCCGCGCGTTCCGCACCGTTGGGCCAACGATTCTTTTCCGGGTGGCCCCGAATCCATCCACGAGCCCCCCGACCAGCAGCGCTTCCGGGCCGACGACGGTCAGATCGATATCCCGCTCGATGGCGAGAGTCACGAAAGTCGCTACTGTGTTGTCCCGAACGCTGACGCATTCGGCTTCCTGAGCGATCCCGGGATTCCCCGGCGCTGCAATGACGTGCGTTACCGATTCACTCCGGCGCAATCGCCAGGCGAGCGCGTGCTCGCGGCCGCCCGAGCCTATCACTAATACCCGCATGCTCTAGCTACGTTACCAACCCGAACGCTCTGCTCGTACACTGAAGCTATGCGCGAAGCGTTCGATGTCGTGGTGGTCGGGGCCGGACACGCCGGCTGCGAAGCTGCGCGCGCATGTGCCCGGTTAGGCCTGCGCACGGCCATGGTCACGATGAATGCCGATCTGATCGCGCAGATGTCGTGCAATCCGGCGATCGGGGGCATTGCGAAAGGGCATTTAGTCCGCGAAATCGACGCTCTCGGCGGGATTATGGGCGAAGTAGCGGACGCCGTGGGCATCCAGTTCCGGTTGCTGAATACCAGCCGCGGACCTGCTGTCTGGAGCCCTCGCGCCCAGTGCGACAAGAAGCTGTACCGCCAGAAAATGAAGGAGGTTCTGGAACGCGAGCCGAACCTCTACATCAAGCAGGCGGAAGTCGCGGAGATCGTCATTGAAGACGGTCGCGCGCGCGGCGTTCGCCTACGGGATGGGCGCGAAATGCGGTCCGGAGCAGTAGTCATTACGACCGGCACTTTCCTGAACGGGTTGGCGCACGTGGGCGAGCAGCGATATGCGTGCGGGCGCAACGGCGAAGCGCCTGCGAACCTTCTCGGCGAACAGCTTCGGAGTCTGAATCTCGACTGGACGCGGCTGAAAACCGGCACTCCGCCGCGTTTGGATGGCCGCTCGATTGACTGGTCGAAGTTTACGCCGCAGCCGGGGGACGCTGTTCCGACGCCGTTCTCGTTTCTGACCGATTCGATTGACCGGCCTCAGATCGGATGCCACCTTGGGCATACAACCGAAGAGACGGCACGTATCATCCGCGAGAGCCTTGCGCGGTCGCCGCTTTATTCCGGTCAGATCGAGGGTGTCGGGCCGCGGTATTGCCCCTCGATCGAGGACAAGTTCGTAAAGTTCCCCGACAAGCCGTCGCATCAGATCTTCCTTGAGCCGGAAGGACTCGACACCCACGAGGTTTACATCAACGGCATGTCGACCAGCATGCCGCTTGATGTGCAGGAGGCGATGGTCGCCTCGATCCCCGGTCTTGAGCGCGCGGAAATGATCCGCCCCGGCTACGCGATCGAGTACGACGCGATTGATCCGCGCGAGCTGGACCATCGGCTCGAAGTGAAAAAACTGCCCGGTCTTTTCCTCGCGGGACAGATTAATGGCACATCCGGCTACGAGGAGGCGGCTGCTCAGGGCCTGATCGCCGGGCTAAACGCCGCGCTGAAGATTCAAAACAAAGCCAGTTTGGTTTTGCCGCGAAACGAAGCCTACATCGGGATCATGATCGACGATCTGATCACGAAAGGCGCTGACGAGCCGTATCGAATGTTCACGTCGAGGGCCGAATTCCGGTTGCACCTACGGATCGATAACGCTGATGAACGCCTGACGCCCCTGGGACGCGAATCCGGCTTGGTTAGTGATGCGAGGTGGACCCGATTTCAGACGAAAGCCAGGCAGAAAACGACGTTGCTTGCGGGTCTGGCGTCTAGCAAGTACGGAGGGTGGCTAAAGAGGCCCGAAGCATCCCTGGAGCAGATCCCGGAGTGGGTTTCAGGCACGTTGGGGGCGCCACCCGTGCCGGGACTGCTCACGTCGGTCGAGACCGAGATCAAGTACGAGGGCTACATTTCGCAGCAGCGCCGTCACATCGAGAAGCTGAATGGTTCGATCGCACGTTCGATTCCGGACCAGTTCAGCTTCCGAAGGATTCCGGGACTTTCTCGGGAAGTCCAGGATAAGCTGGAGCGCGTCCGGCCGGCGACGCTTGGTCAGGCGGCTCGCATTCCCGGCATCACTCCAGCGGCGATTTCAGTCCTGGATGTCTATCTGACTCTGAACCGCGGTTGACGTTTCACGTGAAACATACCTGATTCGCGCCCGGGTCAGCGTTTCACGTGAAACATGGTAAGTTTGCCAGTTGGGTCGAATCATCTCCGTTACGAATCAAAAGGGTGGGGTCGGTAAGACGACGACCGCCATCAATCTCGCTGCCTCCCTGGCGATGAACGACATTCCTATTCTCCTGATCGATTCCGATCCGCAAGGAAACTCGACCACTGGCCTCGGTATTCAGAAGTCGCCGGACAGCCCCACCCTCTACAACGTACTGATGGACGAAACCGACGTCAATTCGGCCATCGTAAAGACGGAAATCGACGGACTCGACCTGCTCCCTTCCGACAAAAACCTCGTCGGTGCGAACATCGCGCTTGTTCCGAAACCCGAACGTGAATATACCCTCCGGAAGAAGCTTGCTTCCATTCGGGATCGCTATCACTACATACTGATCGACTGCCCACCGGCGCTCGACTTACTCACCCTGAACGCGCTCCTCGCCTCAGACGCCGTTCTAATTCCCATTCAATGCGAGTTTTTCGCGCTCGAAGGGATTTCCGAGCTCCTCGATACCATTGATCGGATCCGGGACTCTTTTCACCACAAAATCGCTCTCGAGGGTATCTTGCTCACGATGTATGACGACCGCACCAACCTGACCCGGCAAGTAGCGGCCGACCTCCGCGAGTTTTTCAAGAAAGAGGTCTGCAAGACAGTGATCCCGCGAAGTATCCGGCTGGCCGAGGCGCCCAGCTTCGGCAAACCCATCGCGCTCTACGATCCGAAATCAAAGGGAGCGGAGAGCTATATCCAACTCGCCAAGGAAATTCTCGGCCACGAGCCTAAGGCATGAGCAAGAAAGCACTAGGGCGAGGTCTCAGCACCCTAATTCCCGGCCGCGAAGAGCGGATATCGGAACCCGCAATCGCCGCGCTACCCCAAATTCCGACCGAGCTGCCCGTCGATCGCATCGTTCCAAACCCTTTCCAACCGCGCCGCTACTTCGATGAAGCCGCCCTTACCGAGCTCGCCGACTCCATTAAATCGGAAGGCATCATACAACCTATCGTGGTGCGGGCGCACCATGACCACTACCAGTTGATTGCAGGGGAGCGCCGCTGGCGAGCGGCCCAATTAGCCGGCTTAACTGCCGTTCCGGTTCGCGTGCAAGAAATGCCGGATGAGCGGATGCTCGAAGTGGCGCTAATTGAGAACATCCAGCGCGAAGACTTGGACCCCATTGAAACCGCGCGGGCGTTCCAGAGGTTGAGCGCCGATCTCTCCCTCAGCCACGAAGAGATTGGCCGCCGCACCGGCAAGGACCGGGCGACCATCTCGAACGCGATTCGACTGCTTCAACTCCCCGACGAAGTGCAGCGCCTCCTCGCCGAGCGCAAACTATCGCCGGGGCACGCTCGCGCGTTGCTGAAGATTGCCGACCCCGCCCTGATTCGCCAGATTGCCGCTCAGGCCGTGCAGCAGCAATGGTCCGTCCGCTACGTCGAGCAGCTCACCACCGACCAGGCGAGACCGGACCCTCCGGAGCGAAAGCCCGAGCCGGCTCCGCAGGATCCGAACGTTCGTGCCGCGGTTGAGAATCTTGAACGCGCGCTGGGGACGCGGGTTCGCATCATCGAACGCGGCAAAGGCAGGGGGCGAGTCGAAATCGATTACTTCTCGGCCGAAGATCTCGATCGCATCTACGCGGCTATCGTACGCGACTAACTTTCGACCGGCACTTCCACTTCAATCTCGCGCAATACCGCGGTCGGCGAGGCGTCAGCGCGAACTTCACCCAGATAGGCGATGTAGCTGCCCGGCTCTCCTTCGACTGCCAAAGTATATGTCCGCGTCATTCGATCGGGTCCACTCGCTTTCGTGCCCTGCGCCTAACCCAGCATCCTAACCCAGCATCTTCAAAATCGCCACGAGTTCTTTGCGAATTTCCGGGATCACGCTTTGCTCCGGGGGCGATGCGCCCGCGAACAGCCACTGCTGCGAGTGCGGCGCTTCGACGCGCGGTCCCTTCTCCTTTGCAACCTTCTTATTGGACGACAGAGTCTGCCGCGCGCCTTCGATCGTAAACCGTTTCGCGTAGAGCAACTCTTTAATCTCGAGTAGCTGCTCAACATCCTTACGGCGATACAGGCGATGTCCCGTGTCCGATTTCTTAGGCGATACCGACGGGAATTCCGTTTCCCAGTAGCGCAGCACATACGGCTCCACGCCAAGCAAACGGCTCACCTCGCCGATGCGGAAGTACAGCTTATCTGGGATTTCGGGAGTGTCGAGCAGAGCTGCTTCGGGCATCGACCAATGTCATCGTATCATCGCGTAGCCCGCATCGCGCTCCGGCACGAAGTGTGAAAAAATGAAGATGCCTCCCCGGGAAGATTGCCTCGAAGCATGTCTGAAGTCCCTTTCGTCCATCTGCATTGCCATACCGATTATTCGCTGCTCGACGGCGCCTGCGAGATCAGCCAGCTGATGCAGGTTGCCGCCGAGCAGAAGATGCCGTCCATCGCGATGACCGATCACGGCAACATGTTCGGCGCCGTGCAGTTCTATAACGCGGCCAACGCGTGCGGCGTACACCCGGTGCTCGGGTGCGAAGTCTACGTTTCGCAGCGCGGCCACAAAACGCGCGCGGATAACGATCGCTATAACCACCTGGTCCTGCTTTGCGAGAACCAGGAGGGCTATCGCAACCTGATCAACCTGGTTTCCACCGGATTCCTCGACGGCTTCTACTACAAGCCGCGCATCGATAAAGACCTGCTTAACCGGCACTCGAAAGGTCTGATTGCGCTTTCGGCGTGCCTGCGCGGGGACATTAACGAAGCGGTGGTTGCCGATCGCTATCCGGATGGCCGCCGTCTGGCGCACGAATACGAAGACTTATTCGGCAAAGGCAACTTCTTTCTCGAGCTGCAGGACCACGGCATCGACAACGATAAGGTGGTGATTCCAGCACTCGCGCGAATGTCGGCGGAGACAGGGATTCCGCTGGTAGCCACCAACGAC
>NZ_CAJCHS010000156.1 GCF_903970205.1 Nevskia soli
CAGCGCGAGAAAGATCTGAAGGCCCGTCTCGCCCTCGAGACGCTTCGGCTGGATGAGCAGGAGAAGCAGAAGCGCGAGGCGGTCGCAGCCGAGCAGCGCGAAGAGGATCGCCTGAAGAAGGAAAGCTGGGACCGGATTCACGCGGCCGAGGCCAAAGCGTCCGAACCGGATGCCAAGGACGTGGAAGCGAACGCGGTGCCGTGGGAGGATATTCATCCCGCGCCGAAGCATCTCGAAGGGAAACTCGCGCGCGTCGATTGCGTCGGCGGCAAGCTCCGGTTTCTTCAGGTGCGTGGGGCGGATGGAAAACTGATCAAACTGACACTCGATCCGGCGATGGGCATCGCTGCGGGGATCGCATGCGGCGACGCTGCCGGCCGGACGGTGGCGATCGACTACGAACCGGTGCCCGACCGAAGAACGGGCGTCGCGGGAGAAACCACCGCGGTCCAGCTTCGTTAAGACAGCCGGGTGCCACAGGGCGGCCGAACTTCGCTAAATCCAATCAGTTACAGAGCCGCGACGGTGACGGAGCGGTTACCGCAAGCCTCGCTAAGACTCTTTCGGTTGCCGCGCGAACCGAGCGCCCAATGCGCCCCCGGCCATATACAACAAACTAGCCAACACGAAGAAGATGATCCAGACGAATAGCACGAAAAATGCGAGAACCACCGGATCATTCATCATCTGCAGCGCCTGCTGCTGGGCGGGCGACATCGCCGTCTTGTGGAGTTGATCGCGGACCGCATCGAAGATAGCCGACCCCGCCAGCGCGAAGTTCAACGTCATCCAGATGGTCGCAAACAGCGCATTGAGGAGAGCCGTCATGAATCCCAGTTTGGCGGCGTCTCCCATGCGCAGGGCGCGTCCCGTGCGCCGTTGAAATAGCCATACCGCCCCGAAGCCGCCCAGCACCGGCGCGACAAACTGGATGATCGGAATGACTTCGATGGCGGTAACGAAGCTCGCCACCACCAGGCACGTGCGCAGCGCCAGGGGATTGCCGAACGCCACTTTGCCGCGGTTCTCGGCGTAAGCCGCCGCGGCCGCAGCTTCCGCGGGCGGAACCGCGCTTACCGGAGCCGCAACGATTTCGGGCGCTTCCTCCACCGCCGCTTCGAACTGCGGCTTACCGCAGCGATGGCAGAAACGAGAGTCTTCGGGAAGGAGCGCACCGCAGGTGCAATGTTGAGGCATTCAGACAGCGACTTGGAAGTACACCTCTAGTTTGACGCAGGTGGTCCAACCGAAGCAACGGCAATCCGTGTTCCCTCGCCGTCCGGCTTGATAATGACCGATCGCAGCCGGCCGCCCTGCTTGATTTCGATGTTCAGCGCATCGCGTTCCCAGTGGGTGTGCCACTCGGGAAACTGATGCTGGTAGAACTCACGCACCTTGCCGGGAGCATCGGAGGAGTAGTAAGTCGCGGCGGAAACGCTGAAATCCTTGTGAAGGTCGCTGCCATCCAGCTGGAAATCAACACCGCCCTTGTCTTCCGACCGCTGCGCGCCGGGGTAGACCGGTATACCGACCGTTTCCGGATCCAGACCGTCGTTCTTGTGAATGCCGATGCTGCCCAGCGGCGTCTCAATGCGCACGTTCTTCTTGTCGCTCGACTCCGTCTCGTGAACGTGAATGTTGCGAACGATAAAGACGGCGCCCAGGGTTACCATGATCACCGTTCCCGCGATGATCACCGCGATAATGATAAGCGTCTTCGCCAGCGTATTCATGCTTCTGATCAATCATACGGTGAAATAAGGGTTTTCGTTCGCCGCAACCCGCCGATTGTTAAAATTCAAGCGTCACCCTCAGCGACACCCAGCCGCATGGATTTCCTCACAGGTTTGAACCCCGAGCAGCGCGATGCCGTTGCCAGCACGGAAGGTCCGCTGCTGATCCTGGCCGGCGCCGGCAGCGGAAAGACCCGCGTCATCACGCACCGGATTGCGCATCTGGTGACGGCGAAGCATGTGCCGCCATCGGCGGTCTTGGCCGTCACATTCACCAACAAAGCCGCAGCGGAGATGCGCGCGCGGGTTACCTCGTTGATCGACGGCTCCGGCGTTAACGGCTCCCCGAATCTCTCCACGTTTCACTCGTTTTGCGTCCGGCTGCTGCGTCGGGATGGAGAGCCGCTGGCGCGCATCCGTCCCGGCTTCACGACGAAATTCTCGATCTACGACGACGAAGACCAGCTCGCCATCATTAAGGGCGCGTTTCGCAAGATGGGCCTCGACGAAAAGGCGCTGCCGTACCGGGCGGTGATGTCGATCATCAGCCAGTCGAAGAACAGCCGCAAGACGCCGCAGGATCTCTACAGCGAGGCCAAGGATCCGAAAATGACCCGCGTCGCCGCGGTGTTTGAAGAATACGAGAAGGGCTTGCGCAACGCAAATGCGCTGGATTTCGACGACCTGCTGCTGGAAGCCGTGCGCCTGCTCGAGCACGATGCCGATACGCGCGATGGCTACAACCGCCGCATCAGCTACGTAATGATCGACGAGTATCAGGACACCAATCGCACGCAGTACGAATTGATGCGCCTGCTCACGCGCCAGCACGACAACGTCTGCGTCGTCGGCGATGAGGATCAGTCGATCTATAGCTGGCGCGGCGCGGACATTCGCAACATCCTGGATTTCGAGCGCGACTATCCGAAGGCGAAGACCATCCGGCTCGAACAGAACTATCGTTCGACCAAGAACATCCTCGAAGCGGCGTCCGCGGTTGTGTCCAACAACAAGGAACGCAAAGGAAAGTGGCTCTGGACGGACTCCGGCGCGGGAGACGAACTCGCACTGTATGTCGGACATGACGCCGAGAACGAAGCGCTCTTTATCGCGGACACGATCGAGCGCTTACTCGGACAGAATCCTGAGTGGCGGGTGGCTGTTCTTTACCGGACGAACTCGCAATCGCGCCAGATCGAAGAAGCGCTGCGCCGGTATGGCCGTAAGTATCTGGTGGTCGGCGGATTCAGCTTCTATCAACGCGCCGAGGTCAAGGACATCGTTTCGTACCTGAAGCTGGCGATCTCACACAGCGATTCCATCAGCTTGCAGCGCGTGATCAACACACCGGCGCGCGGCATCGGCCGCAGCACGCTCGATCAGATCCAGGCATTCGCTTCCGAGCACAATCTGACGCTGTGGGACGCTCTCGTCCGTATGCTCGAACAGAATCAGTTCGGCACGCGCGCCCATGCCGCGATTCAGGCGTTCAAGAACCTGATCGATGAACTGACCGAAGCAGCGGAGAAGCTCCCGCTGAATGAAACGCTGAAGTTCATCGAGGAACGCACCGGCTACCGGCGCATGCTGGAGCAGGAGAACACGCCGGAATCCGAAGCGCGCATCGAGAATCTGGAAGAGATCGCGAATGCCGCGGCGGAGGCGTGGGAGCGCGGAGAAACAGCGGCCGATTTTCTGGATCACGCGGCGCTGGTCGCCGATGCGGATCAGGTGGATGAGGCCGCCCAGGTTTCGCTGCTGACGATCCATAACGCGAAAGGTCTCGAGTTTCCGGTCGTCTTCTTAGCAGGACTTGAAGAAGGATTGTTCCCGCACATGCGTTCCATCGGCTCCGACGCGGCGATGGAAGAAGAGCGGCGCCTCTGCTACGTGGGCATGACGCGCGCCGAAAAGCGCCTGTATCTTTCGTGGGCGAAATACCGGCGGCGGTTCGGAGGCGGCGAGCAGGAGCGTTCCATCGCGTCACGTTTCCTGAAGGAAGTGCCGGCCAATCTGATGGTGAAAATCGGCGGCGATGCGGATGAGGATGGCGGTTCACAGGTCGATCTCACCCCGGAACGCCACGAAGTCCGGCAGAGCGCGAAACGCAATGTGTTTACCGGCAAGACCTACAACTCGATCGAAAACATCTCGCAGTTTTTCGCCGAGCGTGGAGTCAAGATGCCGGTGCAAACACCCGTCGCGCCGCCTCCAAAGCCGCCCATCGCGCCGCCCCCCAGCGAGCCGTCTGGCGCGCCTCCATGGGCGGCGCGCCCGCCTGCCGGTCCGCAATTTCCACCTCGCGCGCCCGCATCCGCGCCGTTCAGCAAGCCCGCCGCGCCCACTCGTCCCGCGCGTGCAGGTACAGTGATAGAGCACCCCAAATACGGAACCGGAACGGTTGTCCGGCGTGAAGGTGAAGGCGAAGACGCCAAAATCACCGTCATGTTTCCGCGCTACGGGTTAAAAAAACTGATTGAAAAATACGCAGGGATCAAAACGAAATAATGGCGAACACAAAGACCGTAACCGACCCGACCGAACGCAAGAAACTCAAGCGCACTGCGCGTAAGAAAGCCGCCCCCAAAGCCAAGCGAGCTTCCGGCGTGGCGCGCGGGTCGCAGAAAAAGAAAGTCAAAAAGATGACGCAGGGCCAGCGGAAGCGCTAAAATCCGCTGAATGTCGCGTCTCCTCCGCACGAAGAGCATCGATGCCTTAATTGCCGCTTCCGAGGAGCCCGATAAGCGGCTGCGCAAGTCGCTCGGACCCTTGAGTCTCACCGCGCTGGGTATCGGCGCGGTGATCGGGTCCGGCATTTTCACCCTGACCGGCACGGCGGCCGCCGGCCACGTCAGCAAGATCACGTCGATCTTCCACGCGACCATTCTGGACCTGCTGCTCAACGGCACGCATGGCATCTCGATGCAGGGCCGGCCGGGCGCGGGTCCGGCCATCACCGTCTCGTTCATCCTGGTGGCGATCGCCTGCCTCTTTGCCGGGCTCTGTTACGCGGAACTCGCGTCCATGATCCCGATCGCCGGCAGCGCCTACACCTACGCCTATGCGATTCTTGGCGAGATCTTCGCGTGGATCATCGGGTGGGATCTGATCCTGGAATACGCCGTCTCGAACATGTCGGTCGCGGTGGGTTTTTCAGCCTATCTGCAGGATTTGGGCGACAACCTCTTCGGTTTTCACCTGCCCGCCGTTATCGCCTATCCCGCGTTCCCGGCGCCCGGCCAGCCGAGCGGCATTTTCAACATCCCCGCGCTGGTGATCACGCTGCTGGTCACCTGGGTTCTGGTGCGCGGCGTGAAAGAAGGCGCGGAGACGAACGCGATCATGGTCGGCATCAAGATCCTGGCGATTCTGATCTTCTGCCTCGGAGCCGCCAAAGCGATTCACGTCGAGAACTGGAAGCCCTTCGCACCCAACGGGTTTTCCGGAATCCTCACCGGCGCCTCGATTGTCTTCTTCACTTACATCGGGTTCGATTCGGTTTCCACCGCGGCGGAAGAATGTAAGATGCCGCAGCGCGATCTGCCGGTCGGCATCATCGGCACGCTGATCATCTGCACCATCCTCTATGGGTCGGTTGCGCTGGTTCTCACCGGCATCGCAAAATATCAGACGCTGAACACGGACTCGCCGGTGGCCGACGCGCTGAAGGCTTTGGGATATAACCGGCTGCGCGTTGTCGTTACATTCGGCGCGCTCATCGGGATGATCTCCTCGCTGCTGGTCTATCAGTACGGCCAGGCGCGCATCTGGTTCGCCATGTCGCGCGACGGCTTGCTGCCGGGACTGTTCAGCCGTGTGCATCCGCAATTCCGGACACCGTACATCAGCACCTGGATCGCCGGATTCGTTGTCGGCCTGCCTGCCGGACTGTGGGATATCGACACGTTCGCGGAGCTCTCGAATATTGGAACTTTGTTCGCGTTCGTCGTCGTATCAGCAGGTGTGATTGTTCTGCGCAAGAAACAACCGGATCGCCCGCGCAGCTTCCGGGTTCCTTTCGTGCCGCTGGTTCCGATACTTGCGATCGCCTGCTGCCTGTTGCTGATGATGGGACTTCCGCTGATGACCTGGATCCGCTTCTTCATGTGGCTCTTGATCGGCCTGCTGGTTTATATGATGTTCGGCAGCCGGAACTCGACGCTGCACCGCGCGCCGGCGCGCATCTGAAATAACGCTCTGAATAACCCATGGCGACCCCTGCGATTTCTGTAAGCGGACTGCGCAAATCCTACGGCGCAGTGGAGGCCGTTCGCGGTCTCGATTTCGAAGTTGCGCAAGGCGAAGTCTTCGGTCTGCTCGGACCCAACGGGGCAGGGAAAACCAGCACCGTCGAGATTCTGGAAGGCTTGCGGCCGCGCACCGGCGGCGATGTGCGCGTGCTCGATTTCGATCCCGAGAAGCAGACCAACGCGTTGAAGCAGCGCATCGGCGTGTGTCTTCAGGCGACCAATCTTCCGGACAAGATCAAGGTGCGTGAAGCGCTGGAACTGTTCGCGTCGTTCTACACCCAGACGGTCAGCGGCGACGATCTGCTCAAACGGCTGCAGCTCTGGGAGAAGAAGGACGCCGCCTACCAGACGCTCTCCGGCGGCCAGAAGCAGCGGCTCGCGCTCGCGATGGCGCTAATCAACGACCCGCTGATGCTGTTTCTCGACGAACCCACTACCGGGCTTGACCCCCAAGTGCGCCTCGAAATCCGTGACCTTCTCGAAGAGCTGCGCGCGGAGAAGCGCACCATCCTGATGACCACGCACTATATCGAAGAAGCCGAGCGGCTCTGCGATCGTGTGGCCATCATGGATGCCGGCCAGATCATCGCTATCGGCACGCCGCGGGAACTGCAGGAGAAAAGCGCGACGCAGTCCGCTATCGAGGTGGTGCTGGCCGAACCTTTCGCGAATGGCGATTTACCCGCGTGGCCGGACGCGATCCGCACCGTGCTGGGCGAGGATCGCACGCACATCACCGTCTTCTCATCGAAGCCCGCGCGTACTTTGGTCGAGATGGTCAAGTGGATCGACTCAAATGGCTTCGAGTTAGCCGATATTCGCTTAAACCGGCCGACGCTCGAAGACGTGTTCATCGAACTTACCGGCAAGAAACTAAGGGAATGAAATGTTTCGAAGCTATTGGGCATTAGTCAAAATCGACCTGAAGCTGGCGTTCCGCGCTAAGTCGGTTCTGTTCTTCAACTACTTCTTTCCGCTGTTCTTCTTCTTCGTATTCGGCAGCTTATATAAAGCGGCGCAGGGGACGGTGATCTTGCAGGTGATCACCATGGTCACCGCGATCGGCATCCTTGGAAATGGGCTCTACGGAGCCGGAATGCGCGCGGTGCAGGAGCGCGAAACGAATGTGCTGCGGCGTTATAAGGTAACTCCGATCGGCCCGCTGCCTTTGCTGGTGGCGTCCATGGTATCGGGCTTGATGATCTATCTGCCCGCGCTCATCGCGACCTTGGTGCTCGCAGTTTATATGTACGGATTCAAGGTCCCATCGAATATCGGGTCTTTCCTGATCTTCGCTTGTCTGGCCTGCGTTGCGTTCCGCGCCATTGGGCTGATCGTTTCCTCCGTGGTCAACTCCATGCAGGAAAGTATGGTTCTGATTCAGCCGCTCTATATGAGCATGCTTTTTCTGAGCGGCGCCACCATCCCCATCGCAATCTTTCCGATCTGGCTCCAGAACGTAACGCAATTTGTCCCGGCAACCTATCTCATGACGGGCATGGGCGGAATCCTGCAGCGCGGCGAATCGCTCGTCCAGAACTGGCCATCCGTACTTGCCCTGTGCCTGACCGCCTGCGTCGGTGTGTTCCTGTCGACCAAGCTCTTCCGCTGGGAGAAAGAAGACAAGCTACGCAATAGCGCCAAGCTCTGGGTATTAGTGGTTCTGTTTCCGTTTCTTGTCCTCGGAACGTTTCAGGCGTGGAGTAAGGAGAACTTAACCAAGCAGCGGGTCCTGATGCGCGATTTGGAGCGCGGGGAAACCACGCTGATCAAGAACACGCGAATCTTCATCGGCGACGGACAAGTCATCGAGAACGGCTCGGTCTTGGTGAAGGACGGGAAGATCGCGCAAATTTTCCCGAACAGTTCGCCCGACGAAAAGGCGCTAAATGCGAGCTTGGTTGACGGGTCGGGCAAAACGCTGCTGCCCGGATTGATCGACGTGCATGTGCATCTGGGAGCAAGCGGCGGCTTCTCTTCCGATCCCGCCAACGTCGACTACGATGCCGCGGCAAATCGTGAACTTGAGGCATATCTGTATAGCGGAGTTACCGCGGTCCGGAGCGCGGGCGACATGCTCGCCTCGGTGCTGAAGTACCGCAAGCTATTCAACTCCGGCGAGCGGCTCGGGACCGAACTATTCATCGTCGGGCCTTTGTTTACAGCGGCGAAAGGCCACGGTACCGAGTTTGCCAAATGGATCCCGGAGCAAGGCCGCGCCTACTTTAACCAGGAGTTCCTGCGCATCCCGAAGTCCGAGGATGAAGCCCGCAAGATGGTCGACCAGCTTGCCGATCAGCATGTCGACGCGATCAAGGGCATCCTGGACGCCGGCGCTTTCCCGTTTGTGTTCGAACGCATGAACGTGAAGCTTCTCAGCGCGGTGGTAAGTGAAGCGCATGCCCGCAATCTGCCGGCCTCGATCCACACCGGCTCGCTGCAAGATGTGAATGACGCGGTTGCGATGGGCACGAACTCCGTCGAACACGGCTCATACATCGATCAGATCCCCGATGCAACTTTCGCCGAGATGAAAGCCAGGGGCATCGCATTCGATCCGACACTTAGCGTGGTCGAAGGATTCAATGACTTCGCGCGCGGCGATACGTCGTTGCTCAAGCGGTCACTTACTCAGCAGGTAACATCGAAGGACTTAGTCGCCGGCACCGAGAAAGCCGCATCTTCGAAAGACATGGAGGCGCTGCGCAAGTCGAGCGCAGAGTATCCGATGTCACTCGACATCGGTAAGCAGAACCTGATGCGCGCGTGGAAAGATGGAGTCCTGCTTGTGACCGGATCGGATGCGGGTAACTACATGGTGTTTCACGGGCCGACGGTGCAGCACGAAATCGAACTCTGGATTTCCGCCGGGATTCCACCCGCGGTTGCGCTCCAAGCCGCCACGCAAAACGCCGCGCAACTACTGCGCGCCTCGGATCGCTTCGGCACGATTACCGTCGGCAAAGAGGCGACGCTGCTGATGGTAGATGGCAACCCGCTGCAAGATATCCACGCGCTCTCGGCGATTTCCATGGTGATGTTCAAGGGCGAGAACGTCAACCGCACGGATCTGTTCACGCAGAAGTAAGTCATGAAGTTCGCGGCTCTCTTCCTTGCGGCGTTCTCGATGCAAGCGGCTGAACTAACGATCGATCACGTTACCGTGGCCGGAGTTAGTCTCGCAAACTTACAGCAGCAACTCGCCGCCGTGGGCATTCAGAGCGACTACGGCGGCGCGCACACCAATCACGCAACCGAGATGGCCATCGCGAGTTTCCGCGACGGTTCTTACCTAGAACTAATCGCCAGGCAGAAAGATTTCGATCGCGCGATGCTCGCGCAACACCCGTGGGCTAAGTTCATCGAGGGCGACGCGGGCCCATGCGCATGGGCGGTGCGGCCGAAGGATTTCGACGCCCAGATCGCTCGTTTGAAAGCCGCAGGCCCAACGGCCGGCGGCCGCAAACGGCCCGATGGCGTGGCGCTCCAATGGCAGACGGCATCGGTTGGCAGCGAACCCAGCGGCACCTTCTTCCCGTTTCTGATTCACGATGTCACCGCGCGCGATCTACGCGCTTATCCATCCGGCAAAGCGATCAATCGGGATATCGACGGCGTGCTCCGGGTCGTGATCGCAGTCCGCAAAATCGACGATGCCTTCGATCGCTTTCAGAGGGCCTATCCCGGGATTCCAAAGCCGCTACGCCAACTGGACAAGAAGTTCGGCGCGGAACTGGCGTGGATCCCCGACACGCCGATCGTCTTCGCCGCCCCGGTCGGCGGCTCGTGGATTGGTGACCGTATCGATAAGTTCGGCGAAGGACCGGTCGCCTTCGTCCTGTCTTCGCATAAGAAGCTCAAAGGGGGTGCATGGTTTGCCGAGAGTTGGTTCGGACGGGATATTAGTTGGTTCGATCCGCAGAAGCTAGGTGGATGGTGGTTAGGTCTGCAGGCAAGTTTGTGATCTTTAGCACTTCAGCTACATAGTTGCTTCCAAGACTCGCAAACGCCCGATCGCCCTCGCGCCCAGCCCGAACGCACCGACCGCCACTGCTCGCATCGCAGTGTTGCCTGTCTGGGTTAAGCCTTCAGTAGTCTTCGTACAAATCGTAAGTTCTCGTCTCTCTACATTGTGCCTGCCAAGATTGTCACTTACTCAGCACAGGAGCGTTAAGAGTTTCGCTTGCTTCATGTACAGCCCGGAATCATGCCACCTTGAATACGATGCGAGGTATGTTTGCGGCCGTTGACCAAGTCTCTTCGACTGCGGAGAGCGGGACTGTTTTGGTAGCAATCTCAAAGCGGCCCGGCGCCGTCGCTTGCATCAAGTCGTCAATCGATCTTACGAGACGATCCAACGGGATGCTGCCGATGCCGCTTCCCATCAATTCCAGGGCGGAAGAGCGAAGCGCCGCGCTCGGCAGCGTGATGTTAGGCGCGCTGACGGAACCGATCTGTACGAAGCGGATCGGCGCCGCATCTTTGCCCGCCTTTGCCGCCGCGAGGATCAACCTTTCAGCGCTCGGTCCCCAGAGGTAATCGACAACTATATCGACACCGTCCGCAAACTGCGCCCGAAAAGCTTCTTCCAGAGCGTCGGTGTCCTCAACCAGCGGAATCGTGACATCGGCGCCGAGGGCCGCCAGCGATTTCAGGACTTCGATATTCCGGCCCGTCGCAATGATCTTCTTTGCGCCCATGTATTTCGCGATCTGCACTGCCAGGCGGCCGGCCGTGCCGGTAGCGCCATTCACCAGCACCGTTTCGCCGTCTGCAAGTTTCGCGCGCTCCTTCATGGCAGCCCACGCCGACATGCCCGGAATGCCGATCGCGGCGGCCGTCACGTCATCCAGCCCATCCGGCAACGCCACGCATTGCCCCGAACTCACCACAGTCCTTTCCGACATGCTGCCGAGCGGCGGCCGCGGAAGGACGAAGTACACGCGGCGGCCATCGTCGAGGCGACCCACGCCATCGATCCCCACTACGAACGGCAGGTCCCCAGAGGAACTGTAATGCTTTCCGGACGCCCGGCTTCTTACAACGTTACTGAGTGCCGCCGCATTGACGTTGATGCGAACTTCCCCATCCCCGGCCACAGGCTCTTTGAAATCTCCATAGACAGGCGCCTTGCCCGGTTCCAATACGATTGCCGCTTTCATTTTGATGTCCCGATATATGTGCATTATACACATACTTTTTGGTATGCTGTCAATAGGGCACACCGTGAGCAAAGAAATCTCCCAATTGCACAACACCCTCATCGACTTAGTAGGCTTCATGAACAGGCCGCAGCGCGACACCGCGCTGATTCAGGAAGCCGGCATTTCTCTGGATCGTGCTCTCTTCCCTCTCCTAATGGGAATTCAGCGTCATGGCCCGATCGGCGTGGTAGAACTGGCCGAGTTGACCGGACGGGATTACACCACCGTCAGCCGTCAAGTGACGAAGCTTGAAAGCCTTGGCCTTATCGCGCGGCGTGCCTCCAAAGCCGACAAGCGTGTCCGTCCGGCGGTTATCACCGTGAAGGGCCGCGCGATGGCTGCCGCCCTGGATGAAGCGCGTCAGAGGTTGGCGGCTGAGGTACTCGCGAACTGGAATAAGAAGGACCTGCAAGACCTCGTGCGACTGATGCGTAGATTTGCGGACGATCTACTCGCCTGGCGCGCATAGCAGGAAAGAGACCGGCTTGGCGTGACACCTGCTACTTCCACGAGTAAGCCACCGTACCAAGCGCGTAGCGTTTCAGAATGTCGCCGCCGAACAGTTCGTAGTGCTCATCGTTCAGAAGGTTGCTAACGCTCGAACCAATTTGCCAGTGCTCATTGAATTGAAAGCGAACCCCCAGGTCCACCACGTTGTAAGTCGGCACCGGTCCCACGTAAACTCCGTTGGCGAATGGGAAAGCGTCCACCCATCGATAGCGCAGGTCCGCATCGAAGCGCCGCCGGTGATAGCCAATATTGGCGCCGGCCTTGTGAGCCGGAGCATTGGGGTGAATTAAGACTCCCGGGGGCTGGACTCCCGCGTTAAAATCGAACCAGGAATAGTTCGCTCCTGCCTGCCAGTTCGTTAAGAAAGTCTGGTTGACGCCGAATTCTACCCCTTGGCTATTCACCCGCCCCGAGTTGCCGATAGAGAGCACGATAGCCGGATCCCCATTGGCCTCGTTCGTAAAGCCGGGGCTGATCGAGTTAATGATCCCGCTGACGATTGAGCGCTCGGGCTGGGGGATCGCCGACGGCGCCTGATAAGGCGGATAGGCGGGGTTCACACCGGGCAGAACGTCTGTTATAAAGTGGTCCATCTCGTTTCGGTAGTAGTCGACAGTGAACCAGTTGCGCGCGCCTAACTGGCGACGGTAGCCTCCCTCATAACTCGTAATTTTCTCGACATCCAGCTTAGGATTGCCCAGCGCCAAAATTGGCACGGAGGATAGGCCTAGCGGCACGCCCCCGGTCAACGGCTGAAGCTGGGTCTCGACCGCGGAAAGATTGATTGGCAAGCCTGCTTCGATCGCGATAAACAATTCCACGAAGTTAGCTACTTGAAACGCGTGGTTGTAACTCAGGCGAAACGAGTTGCTCTCACCCAACTTATAAACCGCGGCCAAACGAGGGGAAAACTGTACGGGATGCAAAGTACTCGCGGCAATGTCCCCCGCGGCTATAAACGTGAGCGACTTAGTCAGCGAGTAACGAAACTCCCCAAATACGTCGCCATGGTTGTCCGACTCCGGCGCGGCCAGAAGCGTTTGAACGCCTCCGGGTCCCGCCGTGTTGACATAGTCTCTTCCCCAGGACGCTCCGGCAGTGATAGCTGCCCGGCTTCCGAATTGCCGGTTGGTTAGAGCGCTGGCCTGCATGCTGTCATCGAATTCCGTGATCGGCGCGCCCGAGCCCAAGGCGGGAGTGGTTGGGGCGTTGCGCGTGTTGGATGAGAACGAGAACGTCCAGTCGGGGATAACTGCCTTGACGCGGGTCCACGATCGAACGTTGTCGGATTCCACCCTGCCGGTAGGAGTCACGAAGACCACTCCGGACAAGGATGCGCCGCCCGCTTCTAACAGCATGTACACGCGTGGCGAGAAGTACTTCTCGATGGTGGCCGTCCCCAGGCCAAGATCGACATGTGTCTTCGGGATTGGAATTGCCTCAAGCGCAAGGCCCGGATACTCGACGGTCACATTGCGCGATACCGAGAAATCGTTGCTACCGTGATAGCCTCCCGCGATCTTTAGATACCAGCCACGCCCCAGGCGGTAAGCCGTGCGAGCTTCGATCCGTACCGTATCCAGCTCCCCGGCGGTCAGGCGAACCGTGCCCCCCAGACTCTCGCGTGCGGATTTTGTCCGTATGTCGACCACCCCGTTGAAAGCATTGGCCCCGTATACCGCGGAACTTGGACCACTTACCAATTCGATCGTATCCAGGTCATCGGTCAACAGACTAATCGATGACCACTCCTGGTACCCCAATAGCGGGATCTCGGGACTGCGGCCATCGATCGACGTCTGAATGCGACGGTTCAGAGCGGTGTTGAACCCGCGCACGTTGAAGTTATAGTCGAACAATCCGTTCTGCATTAATTCAGCTCCCGGAACCGCCGCCAATGTGTTTGGGACTTGGCCGGAGATTCCATAGAGCGAGATGTAGGGCGCTTCCACAACCGAGATCGCGGCCGGAGCATTTTCAATGGGCTCGGGTTGCCGCGAAGGGGCCGTCACCGTCAGGCTTACCAGGGCTCCCGTGTGCCATAGCATCGGCTTGTCAACGCGGAATGTCTGGCCGGCCCGGACGTCGATGTCCGTTTCCAATCCGGTTTCGGTCTGCTGCGGCGCCGAAAACCGTAGGGCGTAGACGCCGGCGGGCACGTCGTCGAAATGGAAACTTCCCGCGTCATCGCTTACTGCATTTTGAACAACGGCCCCGGCGAGGATCAGCTCGATGTGAGCTTGCGGGTAACCGGCCCCGTCGTCGCCTTTTACGATGCCTTCAATGCGGCCGGACTGTTGAGCGAATGCGGCGGAAACCACCCCAACGAAGAGTGTCAGATAGGCCGCGGCGATCCTGAGGGAGTCCATTTAGTCGATAGCGGATTTTACAGCCCTAATTACTCTGTGTCAATGTTTGGCATCCGAAAAATTCGAGAACATGTGCTGCCCCGGCGCCAGGATGCGGTCCGGATCGTAGCGCTCCTTGAGTTCTTGCAGCCTCTGCCATTGGGCGCCGAAGTGGTCTCGCCAGTCTTCAGGCTGGAGGCCCAGTGAGCCGATCGGGTAGCTCAAGCCGCCAATGCGCCGGCAACGCCTGTACAACTCCCGATTTTGCTCGAGCGCGGCCGATAATTCCTGCTGTCGGCGGCGGGGATCAAGGGTCGGGTCGATTGCGCGCGATACGCTCAACAGCACCACGAAATCGTCCTCCGGCAACCGGCAAGACGATGCCCTGGTTCGCTCCGGCAGAATCGGGTAAAGCAGCACCGGACCGCCGATATCGTCCATCGGCAGCAAGGCCATCGCATCTCGCAGAAACGGCGCCGCTCCTCTGCGCGGAATCAATAGATCTACCCACGGATGCGCGGGCGCGCGGTTGACGGGCGGCGAAAGCGCGATCTCCTCGCCCGATAGCTCCTCGGTACGAGAAGCCCCGGGGATGTACTGTAGGTCGCTTAAGAAACCTCCCGATATTGCGGCGGGTTCGTCGCCGCCGTAGGTTGCAGTCATGAGGAATAGGTGCGGAAAACGATGGGGGGGAACCCCTCGGGGTGACCAGCCGGAGGACCCCGCGGGTCCTAGGAAAAATGCGAGGTAGTCGCCGCGGTTCGGGATGGCCAGACCACGCAATCCCCGGAGCTCTGAATCGCTTCGCGCCAGCCGTTCGAAATCCTCCAGAAACTCCTCAACTTCGGCATAGAGCAAGTGAAACGATCGAAGGCGGGACGGCGCCGGCACTAGCGAAATACGGGCACGGGTGATCATCGCGAATTGACCCAATCCGCCTTGCAGCGCAGCGAACAATTCGGGATTTTGGTCCGCCGAGCAGATCAGGACTTCGCCGCATCCCGTGACCGCCTCAAGACTGCTAGCCGCACCCGAGATGAAGCCGTGGCGGAAAGTGGCTTCTCCGATCCCACCAACGGAAACGGTTCCGCCTATGCTGAGCCCAAGGTAGTTCGGCAGCACGGGCGGCCACAACCCGCATGGCAAAACGTGGCTCAAGGCGCTAGCCCAATCGGCGCCTGCCCCTACATCGAGGGCATTTCCGGCGCACAACTCTACTTTCGCCAGCGAGCGCATATCGACGACGACGCCGCCCGGCGCCAGCGATTGACCACGAACGCTATGACCCCTGCCGCGCGCTGCCACGGCGAAACCTTCCCGGCGCGCCGCTGCTATCAGAACGGCAAGATCGCCCGCGGATTCCGGGCGCAGCACCGACCGCGGTGCGCCGAACTCAATCCCGCCGTAGTCCCGGGAAGCATCTGCGATCGCTTCGATGGATTCGGCTTTGCAATCCGTGTCGCTAAAATAGATTGACATACGTTAGCAGATCATTTATCGTAAAGCGCGACTGGGCTTTCGTAGATTAACGGCCCGGACACGGAAAGACGAGGAGAGAGCGAAATGGGCGCGTCAATCAAAGTGACGAAAGTCGACGACAACAATTTCAACGTGGAGTTTTCGCAGAAAATACCCGGCCCGTCAGGTGTGGCCGCGGGGGAACCAATCCCTCTGGAATGGATGCATGGGGTTCTGGATTATTACGCCACGCACCAGAACAATGAGGGTGTCGTTTCCGACGATAAGATCAAACGCATTCTGCCCTGCTGGTAGCGTTCGCTGGTAGGATTTGATGCTTCGGGAGACGGTCAGCACGGCGGTCGTTGGCGGCGGCGTTTCCGGCTTATATTCCGCGTGGCGATTGGCAAAAGCTAGCGGCCCCGTGTCTTCACCCGTCTCTTTAAACGTCTACGAGGCCTCTGACCGCCTCGGCGGCCGGCTGGACACCGTTAAGGTCCCGCCTCTCAACTGCAGCGTCGAGATGGGCGCGATGCGCTTCACGATTTCGCAGCTTTTCGTGTCGAGTCTGCTTGCGTATCTTAACGTCCCGACAGAGGTTTTTAAGGATTCCACTCTTCAGTACATGTTTCTGCGGGACACCCCGATCCCAATGAGTCCCTCCGGCCCTCTGGGGCCGGTTCCCTACCGTTTGGCGGGTATCGAATCCCCCTTTCCTTTCGCCCTTTTCGTGCAGGCCATGGAGCGTGCCGTGCCGGGTGCTCTTTCATTCACACCCGATCAGTGGGCGGTTGTGATCCAAAAATTCCAATTGCGAGGCAGACCCCTGTGGCAATGGGGATTTTGGAATCTGCTGCAGACTTTTCTTAGTAACGAGGCATATCAACTGGTGTTTGAGGGGCTTGGTGAGCAATCCGTCTCAGCCAACTGGAACGCTGCGTTCGCGATGCCCATGATGTGCGGGATTATCAATGACGCGGAGAAGCAGAATGGAATCCTCCGTCCAACCGGCGGATGGGTGACGCTTGTCGACAAACTAGCTGAAGGCATCCGTGCGAACTCCGGTTGCGTGGTTGAAACGCAAACCGAGTTACGCGGAATCCGCAAGACTGACGATGCGGATTTTCCGCTCGAACTGCGATTTGCCGGACCTCGCGAACAGGAAAAAATCGTAGCGGCCAAAAGCGTGATCCTGGCGCTGCCGCGCGAGGCCTTGGAACGAATCGAGTTTGGCCGCGAAATCTGCCCCCTCTCTAAGACCGTGCGCCTCCTCGAACAGGTAGTGCAGATACCGGCGTTCAAACTTTACGCGGCCTACGACTCTCCCTGGTGGAGCACCTATTGCGGATGGACCGACGGGTACTCGATCAGTGATCTGCCGATCCGCCAGGTTTATTACGGGGCCGGACAAGCCGGGGGTGCTAACGATACGGGTAGGATCTTGATGGCCAGCTACGCGGACTTCACTTCCGTTCCGTTCTGGACTGGTTTGATCGGCGCGGGCGCGGCTCCCACCCGAAGCCTATTCCAGGAACGCTCGGGCGCGGGAGGTCCGCTCGATTTGATGCTCGAATTCGTCAACGCTCAACTCCGGCAAATGCACGGCATTTTGCCTGAGTTACCCAAGCCTATATGGAGCGCGTATGTCGATTGGACCCGCGGTAATTACGGTGCCGGCTGGCATGCCTGGCAGCCGGGTCTGAACCCGGTCGAAGCCGTTCCGCGAATGCGCCAACCGTTCGACGGAGCGCCCATCTACATTTGCGGCGAGACGTTTTCCTACTTACAGGGCTGGGTCGAAGGCGCGCTGTCATCAGCGGAACTAATGCTTGAGGAGAAATTCTCATTGCCACGTCCCGATTGGCTGCCCTCTAGCTTATATCTCGGACCCTAACTACCATGTCTTGGGAGTACCGTTTACTCAAGCGGCAATTAGGGATACCGCAAGAACCCATGCTCGATCTATTCGAGCGATTCTGTGAACGAGCTTATGACGCGATGGCTGCGATGGAGTGGTCCTGGAAATTCGCGGGTCAAGCCATTCAATCGAATCGCGCGTTCTGGTTGGGCGCGGGCGGACGCCGGGCGGAAACCGGCCGCCACTTCCGTTGGCTGGCCCATGAACTAGGGTTCCTGGCGCCGGATCTTCCCGACGGACTGTCTACCTGGCACCGTCTGCTAGATACAAACACAGACCGGGTTCTTCTCGGATACTCCGGGCACAATCCAGCGGGGAACCAACCCGCGTGCTTGAAACTCTACCTGACATTGGAGTCTTGCCCGGAAGATATTTATTCCGAATTGATTCGGCCATTACACGCCAAGCTGTTGCCCGGAACTCCTCCCGAGAGTGCCAGGGTGATCCTCGCACACTCAATTAACGCCCAAGGAATCTCCTTTTCGCGGGCCTACCTGTTTTGCTTTCAGGAGGCCTGTGAGGATCCGATCGTTCGGGATTATATGTCGCATTTGCTAGGGGAGCGCGCGCTTGACGTCGCCATGCATCATCCCAGCTTCGGTGTGGCGCTGAAGAACGACACCGTCGACATGGTTGGACTCTCGTTCCGTCCCACTGGGTTGGATTTGCAGGACCACCCCGCTTGGCGAAACTCGCCGGTTTTGACCCCGCTGTTGCATGCGGCTGGAAGAGTACCGGCGCTACGCGAGCGATTGCATCGGGTTAGTTGGGTTACCGTGCCCCTAGGTATCGCGACGAGCGCCTTTCCCTTCGTTCTGCCGGAAATGAACGTTTACGTCAAGCTACTGGCTTAGCGGGAAACTACGGACAATCCGGAATCCGAGGGTGGAATCGCGCAAGTGAGCCGGAGGGCTATCGCGGTGGGCGGCCCGGCAGTTCCATTCGGGGTCGCGCCATGAACCGCCCCTCACCACGCGGTGCCCGCCCCCCGCTCCGGGCCCTCTTAGCTGGGAGGGGTCGGGGGGACGGGGAATATCATTCTCCACCGTAGGCCCCGTCGGGCTAAACGCGTCTTCGCACCACGAATACACATTGCCCGAAAGCCCTCTTACTCCGTAGGGACTGACATTGACCGGATACTCATCCACGGTAGCCCTCACGGCTCGAATCCCCGAGTGGCTCAGGCGCATCGCGCAGAACGTGGGGTCCAGGAAATTCCCCCACGGAAAGCAGCGGCAATCCACCCCCCTAGCCGCTTTTTCGTGCTCAATCTCGGTAGGTAAACGCCACGCCAAACCGTCCCGGATCGAAAGCCAATCACAGTAGGCCTTTGCCCCCGCCCAATTGACTGCAATCTGCGGCCACCGCAGTTTATCTTCCGATCCGGTGAAAACATATTTCCCCGACGCGTCCAGCACAACGTTGGCGTCCTTCAGACTCGAAGTCTTATCGATCTTCTCCCATTCGTATGCCGGTGGAACGTGTTGCGCCGCTTCGTCGTCGCGGGATTGAGCTACCAGGTCATTAAGAAACTCCAGATACTCTCCCACGGTAACGTGAAAGCGGCGCATGATGAAAGCGTCGAGCCAGTAGCGCCTCGCTCCCAGACCATTACGAGCCTGCGCATCCCCTCCGCTCCAGAACCACCCCGCCGGAACATAGCAGTCTTCCTGGCCTAGCTCGCCGATCTCCGGAAGAAAGATTGGGTAGGAGCCGGAACTCCCGGGGCGAACGCCGTCCCAGCACTGTTGTCTTTCAATGAACACGGGGTATTCGACATCGATCCGCTTCGGATGCGAAATCCTGACGAGATAGCTGCCCATTGGCAGAGAGTACTGATCGAGGGGTGTATGGCCCAGGTCAGCCGCAAGAACCGGAAACAAACGGCGCTCCCGCTCCTCATATCGAAAGAGGGTTGCGGCAGCCCCCGGCGGTTCGCAGTGCAAGGATAGCCCCCCGTCTCCCTGTAGATACGCGGCGTAGCGCTGGTGACCGTAATCGCGCAGTAGAATTTCGAACTGGGCCGCCGCATTCGTATCGCGAGAACCTTCGGCTTTCTTATGCTGCTCGTAGTAGTACTCCGCCAGCATCTCGTTGGCCGCCTCCAGGTCCCCGGCGTGCGTAAGCGCCGCCCGGACGAGCTGGGTGTAATAAACCTCGTTCAATTGGGAACGGTTCCGGAGATTTGCGGCCTCATCTTGAAGAACCCATCCTGGCTTCTTAGCCTCGATGGGAGCAAACGGCGGAATGCCATCAAGCTTCGCCGCCGCTTCAGCTTCTAATTGAGAGCTCCGTCTCAGATCGCCGGCAATTTTCGGTTTCAATTCCCTGGCCTGAGCCAGAACGCCGAGCGCTCGATCCCGGCGCTGAGCTCCTTCCAGCCAGGCGGCGAGTACCTCCGATAGCTCCCCCGCTTTGCTGTAACGGTGCGCGGGCTCCCAAGCCATCGCCCTCTCACAAATGGTCTTCAAGTCAACGGGGATTTCCCAACCGTTGGCCTCGGCGTTGGCGCGCTTTCCTAAAGGAGTCGGCGGCTTCAGGCCGTAGCCGTCAGGCGGGTGGCTACTCAGAATGGCATAAAGAACCGCGCCCAGCGAGTACACATCGGAATGCGGGCCAAGTTGTGTAATGTCACCGGCGGCTTGCTCGGGGGCCATATAACCCGGGGTCCCGAGGACCGTTCCGAACTGCGTGGAGGATTCCTCCGAATGGCTGCGACCGCTGACCGGCACGCCCGTGCCGTAATCAGTTTCTCCCGCCGCGGCAGCAGACACACGCGTCAGCCCCCAATCGACGACCAGCACCTCGCCGAAATCGCCGATCATCATGTTCGAGGGTTTCAGATCGCGATGCAAAACACCCAGCTTGTGCGCATATCCAACGCCTCCGCAAAGACGCTGAAAGTCTCCAATCAGCCGCTGCAACGACCACTTGCCGGCAGACTGGGCGCCATGGGAACCAAGTTCTCCCGCGCGGGCTTGACTCTCCATCTCCCAGTCAAGATGCGCTTCTGCGATGACAGCGCCAAAAGTCCTCCCGACGATCTCCTTCATCGTGAAGTAGGGTCGTCCGTCCACTAGGACTCCTACGTCGTACACGGGAATGATCGCGGGATGTTGCAATTGCGCGGTGACCTGCGCCTCTTCCAGAAAACGCTCCCGCACCGCCTCGCCGGGCAGATGCAGAATCTTCATGGCCACGTTGCGGTTCAGATAGGAATCCCGAACACGGAAGACTTCGCCCATGCCGCCCCGGCCAAGAGGGCAAATCGGCGTGTACCGCCCGAGCCCGTCCGCCCAGGTTTCAGTGCTTGTAAAGGCTCCCGGCTGGCTTGAGGCGCCGTCGACTACCTTCACATCGAACCGGGTGTCGTTCGTGCTGTCCGCTTTTGCATACACCAAAACCACGGTCACCGGTTCCGCTGCGGCAACCCTGGTCGTGTTGCCTGCGGTTTCCAAGTAAGCACGGGTCACTGCGGTTTTCAACTCGGCGAGACCGTCGCCGGTCAATCCCATCGACTGCGACGCCGACGCCACCGCGAGCGTTGCGACCTCCTCCGCGCGCTGGGCGGGCGGCCTCGTCGAGTTAGTAAATGCCGAGTCTGCCATTACTAAGCTCCTCGTATGACTTTTCCCATTTATGATAGACCCGTCGCGCCGGCGGTGCCGGTTTCCGAGCCGCGAAGGCAACTGAGCGGTTACTGCTGACGGTGAGGCAACCTTCCCACCAGCCCGTTTTCGGACGCGATCCGGCCGAAGAACGCGAACACTCGCACCCGGCAAACGATGACCTCCGCGCTATCCCGTTTGATTTGCAGGGGCGAGTAAGGCCGTAACTGAGCCGCGAGCGTAAGCGACCGGTCGCAAGGCCGTAACTGCTGCCAGGGAACCCTCCAAGCTACGAACTTCCCAAAGCATCTTGAGATAAGTCTGGTACGGCAATCCTTTCCCGCCGCCGCTCCTGCGCTCCCTTAGCAGCCACATCCGGGACGACAACGGAAAGCCGGCAGGATATGCTACAAACTTTTAAGGGTGGCGTGTATCACATGCTGGGCCACGCACCCCAACGAAACGGTCCGGAGCCCTTTTTGATGAACTTCGATAGAAGGAAAGCCCTGCGCCTGCTCTCGCTTTCGGGAGCGGCTGCGCTCGTACCCAACCTGGCGAAAGGCGCCAGGCCAACTGCGATCAACAGCGATGTTTGCATTCTTGGCGGTGGCGCATCCGGCATCTATGCGGCGATCCGCCTGATGCAGCTCGGATACACTGTCACCGTCGTTGAGAAGAATGGCTATATCGGCGGCCATACACAGACGTATTACGACCCCATCACTGGCAACCCAATTGACATCGGCGTTGTAGTCTTCCTCCAGACACCCCTGCAGGAGAACTACTTCAGCGCCTTGGGCGTATCTTCTACCCCGGTCCAGTTTGCCGCGTCGCCCACCATTGACGTGGATTTCCGCACGGGTCAACCCGTAGATGCGTATTCGCCGACTGAAGCCGAAGTTGCCGCCGCGTTTCTCAAATACCTCGAGCTCTATAACAGCCGCTTCTCCTTCCTGAATGAGAATGGCTACCAGATCCCCTCCAACGCCCCTCCCGAGCTCTTCCTTCCCTTCGGAGACTTCGCCGCGCTCTATTCGTTGAAGCCGCTCCTCCCTACTTTCGCCGGCTACTGCCAGGGATACGGCAACCTGTTCGCCACCACCGCAATTTACATCCTGAAGTTAGTCGGCCCGGCGATCGTCGATGCGATTCTGGGACTCAACGGCGCCGCCTTCGTCAACATTCCCGGTGGCAACAGTCTGCTGTACAAGAGCGCAGCCAAGGTGCTCGGCGATGCGGTCCTCCTCAACGCCGCGATTCAGAGCGTTACCCGCACCGCCTCTCAGGTTCAAGTCACGGTAGATACGCCCGGCGGCGTGCAGACGATAACCAGTGCGCGCCTGGTCGTGAGTTTCCCGCAAGTGCTGAGTAACTTCCAGGGCTTCGATCTCGATTCAATGGAATCCTCGGTGTTCACTCAGTTCTCTGCGTACTACTACGGCGCCGGCGTCGTGCAACTATCCGGGCTGGCGCAGACGGAGACTCTGAACAACGCTGCGCCCAACACCCCGGCGAACGTCGCCCTTCCACCGGAACTGTATTCCTTCTTTCCCGCGGGATTCTCGCAGCTGTTTAATGTGAAGTACGGCGCCGTGACGGACATTCCGGCTCAGCAGGCAATCGGTTCCATCGTCGGCGATATCCAACGTCTCGATGTGCCGGACCTATCCGTTAGTCTTACTGGATTCCCTGTCTATAGCTCGCATTATCCCTTCGCGCTGCATGTTCCACCGGCAAGTCTCGAGTCCGGCTTCTATGACGACTTCCAAGGTCTGCAAGGCCACAACGAAACGTACTACACGGGCGCGGCCCTGCAGACACACAACTCGGCATTGATTTGGAATCAGACCGAAGCGATGGTCCAATCGCTGGTCGCGGGCCTTTGATCCGATACAGGTTCGATCTGCGACGATCTTCTTACTCGCCGCACATAAGGAGTTCGGCATGACCCGCTCGGACCATTTTGGGAGGGAGTCGTACATCCCCACTCCGAGCCCGACCGAAAGGGAGGGTCCTCCACTGGGTGGAACGGTGTATGTACCGGGTCTATTTTCGAGGGAGCCGCGAAGGCAACTGAGCGCTTACCGCCTCCGCGCTATCCGGGCGATTCGCTCGGCCGGATTAGTCAAGACCGGACTTAACCGGTGGCAAGGCCCTAACTGAGCCGCGAGCGTAAGCGACCGGTGGCAAGGTAGTAACTGCCGATAGGCATCTTACAACTACGGACGTTCCGCGCGATGCTCCTCCGAATCCAACGCCTGATGAAGCAGCATTTTGAGATAGGTCTGGTACCGCAACCCTTTCTCGGCGGCCTAAACTCTCGCCCGCGCGAGGTCATCTTCCGCCAGCCGGATCGTGATGGTTGGGGACGCTCCGGCCTGTTTGGCCCGTTCGCCAGCAACTCGCGCCACAGTTCCATTGCCCAGTTTGCCCGAGGCCCTGGCTTGCTCGAAGCGTTCCGCGATCAGATCCTGATTCTTCGGCCACCACTCGGCTTCCTCTGTCTCAGTCTTGAACTGCAGTTCATTTTTCGCCATTGGATCAGATCAACCGCTTTGATTTACCGTAGTAAAAGTGAGCAGGTGCGGGCTGCCCGTCCACGGCGGTAACATGGGACTGATCGTTGGTTCAACCCACAGCATCGTCCCACAATGAACACACGCCTCACTATCGATAAAGCCGGCCGCGTGGTAATTCCCAAACCATTGCGGGAAGAACTA
>NZ_CAJCHS010000157.1 GCF_903970205.1 Nevskia soli
CTGGCGGCTTGCGCTCTGTTTCTATGGCCGTCCATACTTCCTCTTGCTGTCGGGTTCAGCTTGCCGGTGATCGTCGCTATAGCCGCGCTGATTGGAACAGGGGCGTGGAGCAGTTATGTCGATCAAGTCTGGACCTGGCCGTCGATCTATGCGGGTAGTTCGCACGTAGCTGATCCACTGAGGAACGGTCTCATCCGGACGCTGAACTGGTCCGGATTTCACGCGGCGCTTCTCGGCGCGTCGGCGTGTGCATTCTGGCGCAACCCGCGCTGGCGTTGGGCAGTCTGGACCGGCCTCGCATTCGTCGGAGCAGCGATGGGCGCGCGCTTCTTCCCCCGCTATTTCTTTCTTCTTCTACCGCCGCTCGTCTTGCTGGCCGCGCAAGGTTTCGCCGGGATGCGAATGCGGTGGCGGCTTGCACTCGCCCTCTTGCTCCTCATCCCGCTAGTCCGCTTTGGCCCGCGCTACATCATCCTCGCGCTCAATCACGACCCGGCATGGCCCGATCTCGCCATGGACCGCGATTCCTTTAACGCAGCGCAGCAAATCCGCGCGATGGCTGGACCGAACGACACGCTATACGTCTGGGGATACCGGCCCGATATCTTCGTCTATACCGGTATGCGCGCGGCGTCGCGCTATCTCGACTCCCAAGCCATGACCGGCGTTCCAGCCGATCGACACCTCACGCAATCTACCCCCGTTCGCGTCGGAACCACGGCGGAAGCGCGCCGCGAACTCGCCGACTCGCAACCGGATTTCATCGCCGACGGCCTCAGTCTCTACAACCCGCAACTCGCCATGCAAAGCTATCCGGAGCTGCGCGAGTGGCTAACCCACTATCAGGAGTTCGCTCGCACGCGGAACACGATTCTCTATCTCCGCGTGGGCCGGCGCGCCAACAGATAGAATCGCTGATGTGAGCACAATCCAATCCGGCGCGGGCAAAAGAATTGTTGTATGCGGAGGCGCCGGATACATCGGCAGCCACACGGTTCTGGAACTATTGAGCCTCGATTACGACGTAGTCGTGGTCGACGATCTGTCTTACGGCTACCGCCATAACGTCGAGCCGGGACGTCTGCGCGAGCTGAACGTGCTCGACACCGACGCCGTCGAGCGCGTGCTGCGCGAGAAACCCACCGAAGCCGTCATCCACTTCGCCGCCTTCATTTCCGTCGGCGAGAGTATGCATAAGCCGGAGATGTATTTCCACAACAACACCTGCGGATCGCTCTCCCTGTTTACCGCGATGATGCGCGCCGGAGTGAAGCGCCTGGTCTTCTCATCGACCGCCGCGGTTTACGGGATGCCGGATAAGGTTCCGATCGTCGAGACGATGCCGTACGCGCCCGTGAACGTGTACGGCGAATCGAAAGTGATGGTCGAGAAGATCCTCGGATGGATGGATTTGATCCACGGACTGCGGAGTGTCTGCCTGCGCTACTTCAACGCTTCGGGCGCGGACCCGGAAGGCCGCCGCGGCGAAGAGCACAAGCCCGAGACGCACCTGATCCCGCTGTTGCTGGAGGCCGTCGAATCGGGAAAGCCGGCGACCATCTTCGGGACCGATTACCCGACGCCGGACGGCACCTGCATTCGCGACTACATCCACGTAACCGATCTTGCGCAGGCGCACATTTTTGCGGTCCAACATCTACTAAGCGGCGGCGCATCGGATAAGTTCAACGCGGGCACCGGCATCGGATTTTCGGTGAAGCAGGTGATCGATTCCGTTGAGCGCGTAACGGGCAAGAAGGTTCCTGTGACTTACGGTCCGCGGCGCGAAGGCGATCCCCCTGAACTGGTGGCGAGTTCCGAGAAGCTTCAGAAAACACTGGGATGGAAGCCGCAGTTTACTAAGTTGGATGACATCGTACGAACCGCTTGGAATTTCGAACAAAAGCGGGAAAAGCAGCTGGAGTAAATCTGTTTTGCCGGGTACCGTCTCTTCTTGGTAGATCCTTTACCTTGTGATACAGTCGATCTGCTACTTTAGCGGCGACTACCCATGAGAACGCACCTTTTTTCGCTGTTCTTCTTCAGTGCATTTCTGCTTGCTCACGCGGATGCGGACTATCACGTTTACGTAGCGGGCACCTATAACGCCTTCCCGCCCTCATCGATCGCGAGCTATAACCCGTCGACCGGCAAATCCGGCCCGCTTTCATTAGTACCCTCCGGCGGTAGCGCCGCGCTCGGTTCACCTGATGGATCGGAGATCTGGATTGCGGGTGGTTCCTACACATCTAGCCCGAGTGGCTTTGTGACCGTCGTTAGTGCGTCCACCCAGAAGATATTGGCGAACCTCCCTCTAGGCAACGTGAATCAATACTGCAATGCAGACTGCCCGGTTGCGGCATTTGATCCGAAATCAAGGTTCTTTTATGTTGTGAGCAACGGCACTCTGTCGAGCTATAGTGTTGCCGCTTTGAAACTCGAAAGCGCGGCGACCCTCTCAGACGTATCGAACACGGTTGGCGCGGTTGTATCTCAAGACGGATCGGAACTGTACCTGACGGATGGCTCGCAGATACAGGTGGTTGACCTCTCCACCAAAGAAATCACGGCAAGCATACCTTTGGCTGCGCGGTCGCTCGCAGCGGCAGGAAGTACTCTACTCGCCGGGGGCGCTAGTGATCTTTATTTCATCGATATGGCAACGAACTCCCAATTCGCAGCCGTGCCAATCGATGCTACGCCGGGGACAATCAGCGTTTCCGCGGATGGAAGCAAGGCCTTGTTGTCCGAGTCGTCGGCGCTCCAAGTGGTCGACGTCCCCGGCCGGTCCGTCACCGCGACAACGACAACGGTGGGGTACGGGATTCTTTCGCCCGACGGAACCCAAGTGACGGCTCTGGGAGTTAGCGTCGGCAGCGCGAAAGATGTGATCGGGAGAACGGAGATCCAGACGCTGGATCCCAGCTCATTCGACGTGATCCAGCAGTCTGGCCAATTCGCCGATGGGTTTGCCTTCTACGCAGGTACGACTCTGTTCGTTTACTATATCGACAACATCGTGTCAATCGTCGATGGGCAAAGCGAGGCTTTAGTGGCAAAGAGACCGGTCGGAAGCGGTGGGGTAAGCCTGCTGCCTGCGCCGTCGGGTAAGTTCGTTTACGCATTTACAGCCGCCGGAGTGAATGAGATCGAAGCAAATGGAAAGGCGGAGCCAGGGTTAGCGCTCTCTGTTAATACGGTTGCGGTCACCCGCGGCGGGATTTACACCCTTTACCAACTCCTGTTTACGGAAATTGACCCGGAGACGGGGCAGATAGGGAAACCCTTGACGCTGCCGAGTGTATCAGATTGCTTTGATAGTGACGGGGGTCCCACAGTCTCGCCGAACCAACAAACGTTGGTTTTTAGAAGAGGATCGCTCTGCAACGGCGACATAGCGAATAGCACAGATGGAGGGGGGATCGGCATTTACTCGACAGCCAACAATGACTTGGTCTCCCAAGTAGCAGTCGCAAATACCAGCGATGGTGTTTTTTCACCGGATAGCAACACAGTGTACGTCCCGAATGGGACGGACGACGGACCGTGCCAGATAAATGTGGTTGATATAGCTTCCGCCACAGTGACCAATGTTTGGACCCTCCCCGGTTCGTGCTCGTTCAACTCCGTCGCGGTCTCTCCGGATGGAACAACGCTTTGGGCGTCGGTAATCGCACAGCCTGTCGATGCGGTTTACAGTATTTTGGAAGTCAATGCCACTACAGGCGAATTGATAAACCAATTCCCACTTACCGCAAGCAGCATGGCGCTCTCGCCCGATGGAACGAATCTCGTGTTCTCCGGCGGTACAAATGGCGACAGCGTGGGCTTTCTGAACATAGCAACCGGCCAAACAACTTACCTTGATCTGGGCTTCGCTGTCGGCCCGTTGATTGTCGTTCCGTAGCGACTCGTCAGCGCGTTTACTTTACCGGAGCGAGCGGATGCTCTTTCATCGAGGAACCAATGGCCTTCCATTATGACCAAACTAAACCTGTGGGCTGCCTGTCGACATAACAACTCCGGTGTCTCAAACAGATAGGGCCTGAGAAAGCGCCGTCGAGACGGCATTCACTAGCGTGCCCGCGCTATCGTCGGAGCCTAACTCCCAGATCATGACGCCCCCCAGCCCGTTGGATACTGCATAGTTCACCTTCGCGGTCAACGATTGCGGATCCTCGTAGCTGATCATGATCCCGGTGTCGGCGTTATAGAGCCAGGGGGCTTGCGCCTCTTTATCCCAACTGCGCGTGTAGGTGCCCAGGTAGTTGTCCTCGATATCCTGGTAGCCGAGACTGCCGGTTGGCGCACTCCCGGCCTTATCCCAGGTGCCAGGCGCGGGGCCCGTGACGGACTGATACAACCCCTTATTCGTCGACGGAACTCCCTGCCAGCCTGTCCCCACAAATCGGAGACCCAGGACGATCTTATCGGCCGGTACGCCACCCGCGAGATAGCTCTTGACCGCCGCATCGACGTTTAGATCTCCCTTCTCAGTGAACAATGGCGCGACGAAATTTGTCTTATGACTGGAAGCGGTGCTGAAGTCATAGGTCTCCAGGTTGATCCAGTCGACCACCGGATAGATCTGCGGTAACTGCAGATTCACGATGTGCTGCTGCCCTGCCGGAGCCGCGATCGTCAAGAGATAATGACAGCCGTCGGCTTCCCCTTGAGCGTCTAACTGACCCCGCAGTTGCTGCAGCAGCGTTGTAAAGTTCGCGCTGTCTTCGGGTCCAGGGAACTCCCAGTCAATATCGATACCGTCGAAGCCGTTTTCTGTCATGAACTGCACGCTGGACTGGACGAATTGCGTGAGAAGTCCATCGTCACTCGCGACGGCTGAGAAATTTGTAGAGTGATTGGCTCCGCCGACCGAAATCAGCACCCGAAGCTGCGCGTAATTCGTCTTCAACGTGGACAGGAGGGGGAAATTGATCCCATCGTCCTTGGCATCCACGGAAACGACGGCGGCGCCCGACTGAGTCACCGTCACGTTCGCGAAGGCGTAAATCACATGGGTCAACAGATCGCCCGGAATGTCTGTAACGAAGTACTGCTTCGCGCCGATGTCTCCAGCTTCGTAGTAGCCAACAAGCCTTTTCGTTGCGTCGTCGCTCATAACTCACTTCTCCATACACGAATCACGACCGGGAACTTACATTCAGAGTCCTTAATTCCACATAGATTGGAATTTCCGTGGAGCGATCGCGTTCGTTTCGGTTGATCTTACTCCACCGGGGTGCGCGCGTCGCAATCAACCCCTCCTGCGCAGCAAAACTTTTTTCGCCAATAGCGATCCCTAATCGAGCACGATGACCAGCTCAGCGGTGATTGTCATTGCTGTAATGCCGAAAGAGATGCCGCCAACTACAAAGACGTGCCGGCGCGTAGCGTGAAAATTGATGAGGGGGAGTCAGTGTTGACGTTGATTGCCGCGCTGCGGGCCTAGCCCCTCTTCCGCCAAACGAGCTTGCGCTTATCGCTTCCGTTCGGATCTCGGAGCGCCATGAATTCCGTGGCCGTCTTGCCATCCGACGACACCGTCAGCCGGATCGTCTCGTCGTCGCTGCCGTCCTTCGATTTCCGTTCCGCAACCAGAGTGTTGCCGTCCCACTTGCTCATCGAGATCATCTGGCCGTCGGAGCCGAGCGGGTGCTCTTTTCCGTCGAGGAACCAATCGCCTTCCACTGTGTCCGGCCCGCCCGCCTGGTCGTAGTAGGAGGTCTGGATCGCGTGCAGGGTGTCGCCATGATGCATGGCTTCAAGAGTCATGCGCGTGGGCCGTTTCATTTTGCCGAGCGAAGAGCGGCTCATGTCAAGCTCCCACCGGCCGGCAAAATCGGGCTTCCCGGAATTTCCCCGGTCACGGCCCGCCGCCCACACGCCGATGCAGACTGCCAGCACCAGCATCGCGAGCATGATCCGGTTACGATTCATACGAATGTCTCCATTTGCACGTCGGGGTCCTAACACGTTGGGGATATATCGAACCTGCCCGAAATTGTGCTGTAAGTAGTTAAGAGAAGATGCACAGAGAGATGGCCGTCGCGCGCTACACTCGGTCTGGGATAAAGGTCACCCCCGAAGGACTACCCGGTTGACGCCCGCGTTTTCTCCACAAATTAGCAGCGCCCCCCGAGCAACCGCGCCCACCGGCGTGCTGGATACCGGCGACCCTGTAAACAAATTCGGCTTTTACGTGATGCAGGTGTATTTATTCCTGCTAATCAGCCGCGCCGCTGAGTTCATCGATCCGAATCAGCACTTTCATCTGGCCATGATTACCGCCTGTCTGGGGTTGGTCTGCACCGCCCTCAACGTGGCGGTGCGTCGCGCCTTTCAGACCAGGATTGGAATCGCTCTGGCGGCGTTCAGCGCCTGGGTGATCTTCGAGCTGCCTTTCAGCTCCTGGCGCGGCGGTAGTTTCCACGCGCTTACGGATTCGTGGCTAAAATCCTATCTCACATATGTAATCCTGGCGGCGTTGATCAGCTCGTTCGGGCAACTGCGGAAGGCGCTCACGTGTGTCGCTCTGGCAACGGGCGTGATCGTGTTCCTTTCCTTTCGAATGGGAATTAATTCAGAGGCCGATAGTCGTCTGTCGTTCAGCGGGGGCACGTTCGCCAATGCGAACGATCTGGCGATGGAGCTCATTCTGGGGCTGCCGTTTATCGTTCAGATTGCCGCCGACAAACGGCGCGCGCGCCTCCTGCGGCTTCTTGCGGGGCTGGTTATTCCAGTGCTGCTGTTCGTGGTTCTTAAGACCGGTTCACGCGCGGGGTTGATTGCGCTACTGGCGATGGGCGTCCTGTTGTTCTTCAGAACCACGGCGAAAAACCGGCTAATCATCGCAGCGGTTGCGGTGGTGATGGCGGCGGTCGGTCCGCTGCTGCTTTCAAGTGATTTGCGCGCCCGCTACTCGACCATTCTGGGCGGCAGCGCGTTGAATGAAAGAACGGTGAATGAACAGGAAGCGAACGTGATCGACAGCGCGGACGAGTCCAAAGAGGGCCGCGTGGAGTTGATCCGGTACGCGTTTCTGCTCACCGCGCACAACCCGATCTTTGGCGTCGGCATGTTTCAGTTCGCTCCCTGCGCCGTCGATTTGGCGGTTAGCGAAGGAAAGGTCATGGGGTGGCATCCGGTACACTCGTTCCTGCTACTGGTGATGGCGGAGACCGGTATTCCCGGCGTCATCCTCTACACGTCGGTGCTGGTTTTTTGCCTTCGAGCGTTACTCCGCATCGGTAAGTTCACGCGCAACCGCAAAGATCTCGGGATCGCCCGCGAGGTTTCGGAAACACTGCTGTATTCGTTTGTCGGATTTGTTACCTGCATGTTGTTCAGCCCGAGCGCCTATACGTTTCAGTTTCCGCTGATGGCTGCGCTGGTCACTGCGCTCGACCTCTTTACTAAAGACCAGATGGCAAGGGAGACACGCGAGGCGAAGCCCGCGCCCTTCATGCCTGCCGCGCGGATCGCCATGCCGTCTATCCGGCGGATCGGCACGCCCATGGCTCCGGGAGTGCGCTGACATGTGCGGTATTGCCGGGTTCGTATCCCGGAAAGCACTTCCTGACTCCGGCCATGACTCGCGTGCCGTGCTGCGCCGCATGGCCGAAGAGATCCGCCATCGCGGTCCCGACGCCGACGGATTCTTTCTCGACCGGTTTTGCGGTTTGGCCCACCGGCGGCTGAGCATTATCGATCCGGCGCTCGGCGCACAGCCGATGTTCAACGAAGACGAGCGGCTCGCCATCGTTTTCAACGGCGAGATTTACAACCACGCCGCTCTGGCCGGTCCTTTGCGGGGACTCGGACACGTCTACCGCACGCATTGCGATACCGAAACCATTCTCCACGCCTACGAAGAGTACGGACCGGCTTCGCTCGAACGCCTCCGCGGGATGTTCGCCTATGCCATCTGGGACCGCGAGAAGAAGGAGCTGTTCTGCGCGCGCGACCGGCTCGGAATCAAGCCGTTCTATTACTACTGCGACGCGGAGAACTTCGTCTTCGGCTCGGAAATCAAGGCGATCCTGGAGCATCCGGCGGTTTCGACGGCTGTCGAAGAGTCGGTGCTGCCGGAGTATCTGGCGTTTGGATACGGAAGCGGTGAAGAGACGCTTTTCCGCGGCATCCGCAAGCTCCTGCCGGGGCATTCGCTGCGACTCTCCGTCGACCATTTTCAGCCCAGGATCGAGCGCTACTGGGAACTGCCCACCCAGCCCGGCACGCGGCAATTATCCGATTCCGAGTGGATTGCGGAAACGCGCGCGCGTCTCGAACAAGCGGTCGAATCGCATCTGATGAGCGACGTGCCGCTGGGTATGTTCCTCTCGGGCGGTCTCGATTCGTCGGCTGTCGCCGCGATTCTCCAGCGCAAGATTTCCGCGCCTGCGAAGACGTTTGCCGTCGGCTACGCGGAACAGCGATACAGCGAACTCCCGTGGGCGCGAACGGTTGCGGACATTATCGGAACCGATCATCACGAAGTAACGGTCGGGCGCGCCGAGTTCTTTGCCGCGCTGCCGCATTTGATCTGGCATGAGGATGAGCCGATCGCGTGGCCCTCCAGCGTGTCGCTCTACTTCGTTTCGTGCCTTGCGGCGGAACACGTCAAGGTGGTTCTTACCGGCGAAGGAAGCGACGAGTGTTTCGCCGGTTACGGGCGCTACGCCTACCAATTGATGAACCGGCGCGCCTGGTCGGCTTACCGCTTGGTTCCGGAAACGCTGCGCCGGATGGTGCGCGGCCGGATCGCGTCGTCGTCCCTGTTATCGGCCGATCTGCGCCGCAAGGTAAACCACACGGTACTGGGGCGGACCGGCGATCTGGAATCGATGTACCTCGCCAACTTCTATGGCGCTTTCTCGCGTGACGAGCAGCAATCGCTGCTGCGCGGCGGAGCGCACGGGGCGTACGACAACTTCCTGCGCTTCTTCCAACAGGCCGACGCGCTCAATCCCCTGGAGCAGATGCTGTTTGCCGACAAGAAAACCTATCTGTTGGAACTGCTGATGAAGCAGGATCAGATGAGTATGGCGGCTTCGATCGAGAGCCGCGTGCCGTTTCTCGATCATGAGTTTGTCGCGTTCACCAGCGGCATGCCGGCGCATCTGAAGCTGCGCGGCCGCACCGCGAAATATGCGCTGAAGGAAGCCGTGAAGGATCTTTTGCCGCCGGAGATTGTCCACCGGGAAAAGATGGGTTTTCCGACACCGCTAAAATCCTGGCTGCACGATCCGGAGTCGGCCGAGCTTTATGAGTTCCTCGAAGAGCGCGATGGCTTCGTTTCGCAATATTTGGATCGCGGGGCGGTAAGCGACCTCATTCGCCGCCATCGCGAAGGCGTGGAAGACGCGACCGATCGCATCTGGAATCTGCTGAACCTGCAGTTTTGGGGCGACGTATTCCTGAACCGAAACCGGGAGCGCTGGATGAGCAGCCGGCTTTCGCAACCGGTCGCATGAAGATTCTTTGGGCCAAGATTGATTTCCTCCATCCAACCAATCGCGGCGGGCAGATCCGGACATTAGAGATGCTGCGGCGAATCCATTCCCGGCATGAGGTGCATTACGTCGCTTACGACGATCCGGCAACACCGGAAGGGCGTACACGGGCCGGTGAGTACGCCTCGCATGTGCATTCCGTGGACCGGCCGGTGCCGGCGCGCGGGTCGCCGCAGTTCTTCGGGCAGCTGGGGAAGAACCTGTTTTCGCCGCTGCCGCTAGCCGTGGGGCGCTACCGTTCCGGTGCGATGCAGGTGAAAATCGCCGGTCTGATGGCGCGCGAGAAATTCGACGCGACGGTCGCGGATTTCCTCTCGATTACCCCGAACTTCGCCGATCTTTCCGAGTGCGTGCTGTTTCAACATAATGTGGAGTCCGATATCTGGCGGCGGCACACCGAGCACGCTTCCGGGCCGCGCAAGATCTACTTCGCTTCGCAGGCGCGGCGCATGGCGGCTTACGAGAAGACCGCGTGCCGCGCCGTGAAACGCGTGATCGCGGTTTCGCCGCAAGATGCCGCTGCGTTCCGGTTGAAATTCGGCGCTGCGGCTGTGGACCACGTTCCTACCGGAGTCGACATCGACTATTTCCGCCGTCCGGCGAGCGCGCCGCCAACCACCGATCTCATCTTCGTGGGGGCGATGGATTGGCTGCCGAACGTCGACGGCGCGCGCTGGTTCATGAGCAAGGTCTTCCCCCGGATTTTGGACGCGCGGCCGGGAACGACGTTAACGTTTGCCGGGCGGAATCCATCGCCCGAGATCCTGGCGTTTGCGTCGAATGGGGCGTCGAACGGGGCGTCGAACGGGGCGTCCAACGGGGCGTCGAACGGCGCCGTGCGGGTGACCGGGACGGTTCCGGATATAAGACCCTATCTGTGGGGCGCGAGCGTGGCGATGGTTCCCTTGCGCATCGGGGGCGGCACGCGACTGAAGATCTACGAGGCGATGGCTGCGGGGGTGCCGGTGGTGGCAACCGCTGTAGGCGCTGAAGGACTGGCGGTTCGCGATGGCGAAAACATCAAGCTGGCCGACACGCCGGATCGGTTCGCTGCAGCGATCGTACAGCTTCTGAACGATCCCGCCGATAGGGAGCGCATGTCCGGGAACGCGCTCGATCTGGTGAGCCGGAATTTCTCCTGGGAGTCTGTCGCCAAGCGGTTTGAGGATATACTCGAAGCCTCGCGGCAACCATAATGGGCGTTGCAACCACACTATTCGTTGCAAGCGCGGCACTGGTGGTCTATCTGGTGGCCGGGTACCCTGTGCTGCTGGCGTTGCTCAGCCGGGCAAACCGCCGCCCGATCCTGAAAGACGATGTGCTGCGGCCCGTTTCTATTGTGATTGCGGTCCGCAACGGCGAAAATTTCATCGCCGATAAGCTGGATTCCATCCTGGCGCTCGACTATCCACGCAAGTTGGTTGAAATCATCGTCATTTCGGACGGCTCATCGGACCGCACGGACGAGATTGCTCGAACCTACTACGAGCGCGGCGTCCAGTTGTGGCGGCTTCCCCGCGGCGGGAAAGCGACCGCGTTGAATTTCGGCATCGCCAAGGCGCGCAACGAGATTCTGGTACTCACCGACGTTCGTCAGAAGCTGGCGCGGGACAGCGTGCGGCAGTTGGTAAAGTGTTTCGGCGATCCCAAGGTGGGCGCGGCGAGCGGGAAACTTCGCATTCTGGATGGCGAAACGGACGGCGAGGGTTCGACGGGGCTGTATTGGAAATATGAGGTGGCGCTGCGCAAGGGTATGAGCGCGATCGGGTCTACGTTCGGCGCCAACGGCCCGTTCTATGCAATGCGGCGGGCGCTTGCGGTCCCGATCCCGGCCGACACGCTCCTCGATGACGTTTATCTGCCGCTGGCTGCGTTCTTTCGTGGCTACCGGCTCATCCTGGAGGAATCGGCGCAAGCCTTCGATTACCCGACCAGTTTGCAGTCTGAATTCCGTCGCAAAGTGAGGACGCAAGCGGGATTATTCCAGATCCTGCGCCTCTATCCGCAGATGCTGCGGCGGCAGAACCCGATGCGTTTCCACTGGGTATCGGCGAAGTTCGGACGGTTGGCATTGCCTTGGCTACTGATTGTGATGCTTGTGGCGAGCCTGGGCTTACCGGCTCCTTTCAACATCTGGTTGTTCCTGGGTCAAGTTGCGTTCTATTCGATCGCCGCGCTCGATTCCGTGCTTCCCGAATGGCTGCCCTTCAAACGCGCAACGAGCCTGGTGCGGACGTTCGTGGTATTGGTGATCTCCTCGTTATTGGCGATGCGGGTTTTCTTCGTCGCGCCACAGAAGCTATGGAAAGAAACGCAGGTTCGCAAGGTCAACGGATAGACCGCGTATCCCCCACCTGCCGACACCATAGAACGTTGCCGGGGGCGGGCGCGTTATTATGTCCCAAGGGCGTGCCGGTTGAGCTCTTGCTGGCTCCTCATTTTTGATCCAACACTTCAAAAATGCAGGGGGTCGGCTCAAGCAACGCCGGTGTGCTAGTTCCAGCCGGATTTATTCCGGCGGGTGACTCCTAAAGGCGTTCGGTTGGCTCCCGCCCTTTACAAAAGGGGTCAAAACCGGGGGTTGGCACGATCCTGGCGGCACGTCCTGTTTTACGTTTGGTCT
>NZ_CAJCHS010000158.1 GCF_903970205.1 Nevskia soli
GCCCGTACATCATGCTGTAGACCATAAGCGTGTCCTTACCGCCGAAGAGACTCGATAAGTGGACGCGGCCGGTTTCGGACTCAAACTCGAAATCCCGCGGAATCTCGCCGCCCGGAGGCAGCGCGCGCCGTTGAGCCGCGACCCGCTCCACGTGCCGGCGAAGCTCAATCTCTTCAATCAGGAGGTGATTGCGAGCGGCGCGATACTCCGCGCTCTCGTTCGGATAGTGAGCCGTGTTGGTTGCGGCAAGCTCCTGAGCAGGAACAAGCGACAGCGTTTCGTACATAGGGCCTCTAGAAGCATTGTAAATTCTTGGCGCAGAGCCCGGAAGGTGCTATACAAATGTTCAGGAGTCCAGCAGTATGAATTTGAAGTTCTTCAGCCCCAAAAAGCCTTCGCCGCAAGATAGGAAAAGCGGTATAACTTTCCCGGTCGACGACGTCACCCCCGCCCGAACTCCCCTACCGATCCAAGCCTTATCCGCGGAAGTAGCCCACCGCGCTCATCGTAAAGTCTTCGCGGTGCCCGATCCGGAAATGCCGGTTGTCCAATCCGCAAACGTGCACCACGCCCTCCTTGCGGCCGTGGACACCGCATTTCGCGAGCACCGTCCGCTCACGCTCTCACCCGATTCCATCTGGCTCACCATCGCCCAGGGCTTCAGCCATCACCTTCTTGAGAACGCGGAATCGCTGCGCGGACGTCTGGTGCGCCACGACGGCTCGCGCGAACTGACGGCGACATTCGAGCATTTCAAGGCAGCAGAAATCGCCGCAGCTATCCGTTCGTTCTCCTCGCAAATCCGCGAGGCCTCCGATCCTGTCCTCCACGAATCGCTACTCTGCGACTTCTCGACAACGACGCCCGCGATCCGCACGGCCAGCGAGATCGTCCTGATGGATAGTTACTCGACTTACTTCACCTACAAGATGAGATGTGTCTGCGGCATTCCGGAGGTCACATTGCACGGCTCGGTTGAAGACTGGGAACGCATCCGCGCCCGCGTCGAAGTACTCGCAACCTACGGGCTGGAGTGGTGGGTTGGGCGTCTGCGCCCGATTCTCGATGAGTTGGTACTTACTGCCACGGGCCGCCCCAACCGAACCTTCTGGCAAGCCATTTACAAGCCGAAGAACGCCTACGCAACCTTCAGCGTGACCGGATGGATTGCCGACTTATTCCCCTATCTAGGAAACGATCCGGGAAAGCGTAGGCGCAGCCATGTTTTCGACCATGTCCGCCAAGACTGGGCGCTGCCGGTCCCCCACGGTGTTCGTTCGACACCAATGCATGAAGCCGGGTGCGGGATGGGTGTCTATGTAAGGACTTTTCCCTGCGGCCTATCCAGTGTCCCGGTAAAGGTAACCAAATTCCCCGGCACTGAAGCGATCGACCTGGTAGGTGGCTTCCTTGCGGTCGAGCAGCACCCGAAAACTCTGTCGCTCTTTCCGGTCATCAGCTGGTGCATGACCGCGCCCAAGCCCGCTTCGCCAGTAATGCTGAGTCCGTTCTAGATTCGCCAGACACACCGCATCGAGTCGCTCGCCCCGATCGCCAACATCTCGCACCCATTCAGCAACTTACCTCCGATTTAACCCCAACTCGCCCTCCCGGTCTGCTAACACTGAATCGAAAGGGACAGGACCCGCTCATCCACAGCAACCGCGCGATCCAAACTAACCCCATGCAGACCAAACTCACAATCCACGCATCCCAAACACAAAAAGCAACGGAACGAACCTGGGAAGTTACTGAAAACAGGCGCTTTGCCGAAACGGGACGAACCCGGGAAACCCGAGATCGAACCTGCCAAACGCAGATTCGAACCCCGCAAGCCCGCCAATTTCCCCCTTTCCCGCACCCATCCCAGCCCGGCAATCCCCCCGAACCGCCCCGTCCGCCGACCGAGCCTCACCCGCCTGTCACCCCTCGTCCGCCTCACGCGTCACTCCATTTAGAGCGTGTCGTAAATTCAAGACAAGCTAAAATTCAAACAAGCTTAACCAACTTGGAGTCATCCTGTGATCATCAGCCGGTGCGCCGCCGTAGGCGCCCTGTTCGCGGCCGCCGCGTTTGCTCAGAATCTGAGTGAGTTCGAAAAACACGTTACCGAGTTCACCCTCGATAACGGCATGCACTTCATCGTCGTCGAGCGCCACCAGGCCCCCGTCGTCTCTTTCCATACCTACGTGAACGCCGGCGCGGTCGACGACCCGCAAGGCGAGACCGGCATGGCCCACATGTTTGAACACATGGCTTTCAAAGGCACCGCCGAGATCGGCAGCAAGAATTGGGCCGAGGAACAGCGCGCCATCGCCGCCATCGAAACCGTCTACGATCAGCTCGACGCCGAGCGCGCCAAAGGTCCCCTCGCCGATCCGGCCCGGGTCGCCGCCCTCAAATCCGACCTCCAGACCGCCATCGAAAAGGCCGAGACTTTCGTCGACACCAACTTATATCCGCGCATCATCGAAGAGAACGGCGGCGAAGGTCTCAACGCCTCCACCGGCGAGGATTCCACCAACTTCTTCTATAGCCTGCCCTCCAACCGCGCCGAGCTCTGGTTTCTCCTCGAATCCGCCCGCTTCAAAGCTCCCGTCTACCGGGAATTCTACAAGGAGCGCGCCGTCGTTCGCGAGGAGCGCCGCATGCGCACCGAGTCCGAGCCCCAGGGCAAGCTGATCGAAGCTCTCGGCGCGACCGCGATTGAGGCCCATCCCTATCGACGTCCCGCCGTCGGATGGCCCAGCGACATTGAGAACTTGCGCGTCACCGAAGCCGAGAAGTTCTTCCACACGTACTATGTCCCGGCCGATATCACGATTTCCATCGTCGGCGATATCGACCCTGCTGCCGCCCGCCGGTTTGCCGACCATTACTTCGCGCCGCTGCCGAAAGGTCCGCTGCCGCCGCGTCCCACGACCGTCGAGCCCGAGCAGCAGGGTCCTAAGTCGGCTGAGGTCGAATCCGCTTCGCAGCCCATCGAGTTCATCGCGTATAAGCGCGCCAGCCAATACGATAAGAATGATCCTGTCTACGATGTAATCTCCAGTATCTTGTCGTCCGGCCGCACCGGCCTGCTCTATAAGTCCTTAGTTCGCGATAGCCGCGCCGCCCTGGCCGCCGGAGCCGAATCTTCCTATCCCGGTTCGAAGTACCCCAACTTATTCATGCTCTACTTAGTCCCCAGCATGGGAAAAACGCTGGCCGAGAATGAGAAGGAACTCTACGCGGTTCTTGACAAGCTTAAGAATGAAAAGGTCGATAACGAAACGCTGCAGCGCGTGAAGACTCGCGAGCGTGCCGCGCTCATCCGCCAGCTCGATGGCAACTCCGGACTCGCCAGCCTGCTCGCCACTTACTATGCGAACTTCGGCGATTGGCGCAAGTTATTCACCCAGCTCGATGAGTACGATAAGATCACGCCGGATGATGTGCAGCGCGTCGCCCGCGAGCTCTTCACTGACCAGAACAAGACCGTCGCGTTCCTGAAACCCCCAGGCGCGCCGCAGCCGCCTAACGCACCGGCTCCGGCATCAGGAGAGACGCGATAACTCATATGAAGCGAATCCTGCTCCTCCTTGCCGCTGCACTCACTCTAAGTGGGCAGACTACCCCGGCTACGACTCACGTCTGGGAAACCCTCAAATACGCTCCACTGCGCCCGCTCACGTTCCCCAACGTCGACGAAATCACGCTCTCGAACGGCATGCGCGTCCTGCTTCTCGAAAACCACGAGGTTCCGATGGTGCGCGGCGTGGCGCTGGTCCGCACCGGCAATCTATTCGATCCCAAAGGTAAGGTCGGCCTCGCCTCACTAACCGGTAGTGCCCTACGCAGCGGCGGTACAGACTCCAAGACGGGCGATCAGATCGACGAAGATCTCGAAAACATCGCCGCCTCTGTAGAAAGCGGCATCGGAGAAACGACCGGCACCGTCTCGTTCTCCTGTCTCAAGGAAAATGCCCCCCAAGTCATCGCAGTCTTCGAAGACCTGCTAGCTCATCCCGCGTTCCGCCAGAACCGCATCGACCTGATCAAGCAGCAGATGATGAGCGAGATCACCCGCCGTAATGATGACCCCGGCGAGATCGCCCAGCGTGAATTCGCCGATATCGTTTACGGCCGCGATAACTCGTACGGATGGCCGGAAGACATCTCGGATATCCTTGCGATCCAGCGCCCCGACGTCGTCGCCTTCTACCAGCGCTACTTCTTCCCGGCCAACATCATGTTAGCCGTGCAAGGCGATTTCGACACTGCCCAGATGAAAGCGCAGCTTGAATCCATCTTCAAAGACTGGACCGTCAAACAAGCGCCCGTTCCGCCATTCCCGAAAGTTCACTTCGATTACAAACCGGGCACTTACCTGGCAGACAAGCAGGATGTAACGCAGACCAATTTCGAAATCGGTCAGCCCGGCGGCGAACTGAACAATCCGGACTATCCCGCGCTCGAAGTCATGTCCGACATCCTCGGCGGAGGCTTCAATAGCCGCTTGTTCCGCCGCCTTCGCACGCAACTCGGATATGTCTACGGCATTAACGCGAGCTGGGGCGCGAACTATGACCACCCCGGCCTGTTCCGGGTCAGCGGAAGTACCCAGGCGCCCACGACTGTACCTGCCATCCAGGCGGCCATGCAGGAAGTCGAACGCATGCGCCAGGAACCGGTCACCGATCAGGAACTCGAGGGCGCGAAAGAAACCGTACTGAATAGCTTCGTCTTTTACTTCGATACTCCCGGCAAAACCATCAGCAGATTACTGACTTACTACTATTTCGGCTATCCGAAAGACTTCATCTTTAACTACCAAAAAGCCGTCAAAACGGTTACGAAAGAAGACGTACTCCGCGTAGCCAAAAAGTATCTCGATCCCGCTAAGTTCGTCACCGTAGCCGTTGGCAATCCGAAAGACTTCGGCGAACCGCTAACGAAGCTCGGTCAGCCGGTAACACCAATCGATCTAACCATCCCCATGCCGGCCGCCATGCGCCGGAACATGCCGCAAGGCATGCCCCCGTCGGAGAACGAGAAGTGACACGCCGCACCTTCGGCGCACTACTAGCGGCCCCGCTAATCATCCGCGCCGAGAACGCTAAAACGCGCGGCGAACAGGCGATCAAAGAGTGCATCGCGGCGCTCGGCGGCAACACATTCCTCAATATGCAGGACCGCCTCGAAACCGGTCTCGCCGCTTCGTTCTACCGCGAGAAGGTCTCCGGCATGTCGCCCGCGGAACTCCACACCCGCTATCGGGAGCCGCCCAACCCGATCCCCGTTAGCTTCGACGGGTTACTCGAACGCCAGGTCTTCGGTAAGAAGAAAGAAGATGTCGTCCTATTCACGCCCGACGGCGGCTGGGAAGTTACGTTCCGCGGCGTTCGTCCCCTCCCTGATGAGACCGTCAGCAAGCACAAGGAAGCGGTCATCGCTAACTTCCTCTACATCCTCCGCATGCGCCTCAACGAGCCGGGACTAATCATCGAGCATCACGGCCTCGACGTCGCCGATAACCAGCGCGTCGAGCGTGTCGACATACTCGACGACGCGGACCGCAGTATCTCGGTCTATCTCAACGCCGATACCAAGCTCCCCGTCATGCAGCGTTACATGCGCTTCGACCCTTTCTACAAAGAGAAGATTGAGGAAGTAACCCGCTGGTCGAAGTACCGCCAGATCGGCGGACTAACCTGGCCGCTCACCGTCGTCCGCGAACACGATGGAGAAATGATCTACCAGATGTTCTCCGATCGCTTCTCGATCAATAACAACTTCGATCCGAAGCTATTCCAACTCCCCCAGGGAATGCAAATGCTCAAGAAAGAAAGTTTCTAAGTTCCCGCCACACCATCGCCACCGGCAGCCCGACAACATTCGAGTAACTCCCCTCGATCCACTCGACATAGCGCGAAGCTATCCCCTGAATCGCGTAAGCGCCGGCCTTGTCCATCGGTTCGCCGGACGCAATGAGCTCCGTGATCTCGTCCGGGGTGATCGCGGCGAACGTAACCGTAGTCACGTCGTGCCCGACCCAGATCGCCGCGCCGCGACGGATACAAACGCCGGTAATCACCTGGTGCGCGCTGCCGCTGAGCAGCCCCAGCATCCTCCGCGCGTCGTCCTCGTCCGCGGGCTTCAGCAGGATCTGGTCATCCACAACCACCGTCGTATCCGCCGCGATCACGACCTCCGTCGCATCGCCACGCCTCGCCAGATTCTTCTCGCGCGCGATCCGCCGGACATACTCGATCGGGTTTTCGCCGGCCAGCAAACTCTCGTCGATATCGCTCGGCCGCACCACATGCGGGATGCGCGCCGCGGTCAACAACTCCGAGCGCCGGGGGCTTGATGAAGCCAGCACAACAGGAAAAGGAGACAAGTCAGTGACTGTCATAGCACGTGCTAAACTTCCAGAGGGTTTTTTCCCGCCATGCAACGAGCCAGCCAAATTCTAGGCCGGATTTCCGCTGCGCCGCGCTCCCGCAAACAGGCTGATCCTGTCGATCCGGTAATCGCCATGGAACAGGTTGCCTGTGCGTCATGGGCGCGCGCCGTCGGTCCGCGCATTGCCCGCTATTCGCGCGCCGCGAAGCTCGTTCGCAATCGCCTTGTCGTCGAAGTAGAGGATGCCGTCTGGCAGAGTAACCTGTTTTACCTCTCGCATCAGATCATCTCGAACCTCGCGAAGGAACTCGGAGCCGGAATCGTCACCGATCTCGAGTTCCGCATCATCCCGCGCCGCCGCGAACCGCAGCGCGAGACTACCGCCGTCCCGAATCGCCCGCTTGGCGGTGAAGTCGACGAATCGGACGCCATCCATGACCCGGTTCTTCGCCGCATCTACCGCGCCGCCCGCAGAAAGGAAACGGCCTGATGCTTACCGAGAAAGAAGTTCGCTACGTCGCCGATCTCGCCAACCTGCAACTCAGCGAGACGGAGGTCGAATCGATGGTCCAGCAGCTTAGTTCCATCCTCGACCACATGGAAGGTTTGCGCGGCATCGACACCGAAGGCATCGAGCCCATGCGCCAGGTTCTTTTCCCAGGCAATGACGCCGATACGCTCCGCGAGGACCAGCCGAGCCCCTGCCTGACCAACGAACAAGCGCTGGCCAACGCCGTCTATCCCGCGCAAGGCTACTTCCGCGTACCGCGCGTGATCGAGCGCTAGCGCTCCACCGGTAACAACCATGGACATTCGAAATCTCACCGTCGCGTCGATTCGCGACAGCCTGCTGAAGCACGAATACTCGGCAACGGAACTCGCCGGAGAAGCGCTGCGTTTCGCCGAAGCGGAGAACGGCCGCACCAACGCCTATCTCCGTCTCTCGTCCGATCGCGCTCTAGCCGTCGCGGCGCGCGTCGATGAACAGATCGCGAAGGGTGAAGATCCCGGCCCGTTAGCCGGTGTCCCAGTCGCCATCAAAGACGTGATCGTCACCAAGGGCGTTATCACCACCTGCGGCTCGAAGCTGCTCGCGAAATTCGTTCCGCCGTACGACGCCACGGCCGTCGAGCGCATCGAAGCGGCCGGCGGGCTCATCATCGGCAAGACCAATTGCGACGAGTTCGCCATGGGTTCTTCCAACGAGAACAGCGCCTTTGGACCGGTCTGCAACCCGGTCGCTCCCGGCCGCGTTCCCGGCGGATCCAGCGGCGGATCGGCTGCGGCCGTGGCGCAAGGCACGGCCGTCGTCTCGCTCGGTTCCGATACCGGCGGGTCGGTCCGCCAGCCCGCGTCGTTCTGCGGCGTCGTCGGTGTCAACCCGACCTACGGACGCGTCTCGCGCTACGGCCTCGTCGCGTTCGCCAGTTCGCTCGACCACATCGGCCCCTTCGCCCGCAACGTTCCGGATGCCGCGGCGCTGCTCCGCGTCATCGCTGGACGCGACGAAATGGACGCAACCTCCGCGCCCGCGCCCGTCCCCGACTACGCGGCTGAACTTAACGGTGACATTAAGGGCCTCAAGCTTGGGGTCCCGCGCGAATACATGCAAGACGCTTCCGGCGACACCGCCCTTCGCATCAACGAAGCCCTCGACCGCTTCCGTCAACTCGGATGCGAAGTCCGCGAAATCTCGCTCCCCAATACGAAATACGCGATCGATGTCTACTACGTCATCGCCACCGCGGAAGCCAGTTCGAACCTCGCGCGCTACGACGGTGTCCGCTACACCACGCGCGCCGATGTCAACGGAGGCTCGTTAACCGACATGTACCGCGCCACCCGCGGGGAAGGCTTCGGCGCCGAAGTCAAGCGCCGCATCATGCTCGGCACCTACGTGCTCAGCCACGGCTACTACGACGCCTACTATTTGAAAGCTCAGAAAGTCCGCGCGCTCATCACGCGGGACTTCGCCAAAGCCTTCGAAGAGGTCGACGCGCTCCTCGCCCCCGTGTCGCCATTCCCCGCGTTCAAGCTCGGAGAGAAAATCAACGACCCGATGCAGATGTATCTTTCCGATATCTTCACGATCACCGGAAGCCTCGCCGGCATTCCATGCATGAGTGTTCCGTGCGGTAATACCCGTGACGGTTTACCGGTGGGCCTGCAAGTCCTGTGTAAGCATTTCGACGAAGCGCGCATGTTCCGCATCGCGCACGCCTTCGAAGCCAAGTAGCATGAAAGCGTACTCCAAGGAGAATCAATATGGCGTTTGAACTTCCACCACTACCGTATCCCGCGGACGCACTCGAGCCGCACATCGACAAGATGACGATGGAGATCCATCATCAGAAGCATCACGGCGCGTACGTGACGAATTTGAACAAAGCGCTCGAGCCGCATCCCGATCTGCAATCGAAGCCGGTTGAAGAACTGCTGGCCGACAACTGCGCCGCGGTTCCTGAAAACATCCGCACCGCCGTGCGCAACAATGGCGGCGGCCATATGAACCACAGTATGTTCTGGAAGATCATGGGACCCGATGCCGGCGGCCCTCCGACCGGCGCGATCGCGGATGCGATCAAGTCCGCGTTCGGCACGTTTGAGCAATTTCAGGAAAAGTTCAACGCCGCCGGTGCGGGCCGCTTCGGCTCCGGATGGGCGTGGCTGATCAAGTCGCCTAACGGCGTCGAGATCATCTCGACCGCGAACCAGGACAACCCCATCATGGAAGGCAAGAAAGCCATCATGGGCCTCGATGTCTGGGAGCACGCTTACTATCTGAAGTATCAAAACCGCCGGCCGGATTACATGAAGGCCTGGTGGAATGTAGTTAACTGGGCCGAAATCAACAAGCGCTTCGCCGCGTGAAGAACCGCGCGTGAAGAACCGCTCTGGGGCCGTCGCGGCTCGGTAGATGCATTGCCAACTTACCGAGCCGCGACAGCAATGGAGCGGTCTTCAAAGCAGCTCGTGTCTTCCCTTCGACTC
>NZ_CAJCHS010000159.1 GCF_903970205.1 Nevskia soli
GGTCGCATCCGGCTTTGCGAGGGACATATCGATCGCATCGACGCCGGTGGTCTGCACGGCCCGGCCAGGCAGAAAAAGCTGAACACCGCCGTGGGTAAGTTCAACGAAGCCGCCGATCGCTTGCGGCATTCGCCCGATCCCTATCTCGGCCTCGCACGGCTCTACGTCTACGATCTGAATGACGTGGAACGCGCCGAGGACGCGCTCAACAAAGCCGCCCGCAACGGCCATCCGATGGGGCATCGCGAGACGGCGCAGTTGGCCGACGGCTACCGGCGCCGCGCGGATCGCTTTATGCGCGAATCGCACGGCTTCGGTTCGGATTCCGATCAGGAGCGCGATTACCTGGATAAAGCGCGTCAGGATTACGTCCATGCCGAAGATCTATACCGCCAGGCGGGACTGTTCGGCGATTCGAGCCGCAACGAAATGCTGGCCGTGCAGGGGCAGCAGCGCGTGGAGCAGATGCTGGCTTCGCATCCCACCCAGCCCGGAGTGACGGCGCAATGAAAGTGACCCGCGAGGAGATCGCTTCCCGCGCTGAAGAACGGCGCGCTATTGAAGTGCGGCGGCGCGCCAGTGCGCGTTGGGAGGAGCTGATCGGGCTGGTCTTCGGCTCCATCGTCATCGCGGTCGCGCTCTGGTTGGTCTATGCGGCGAAGACGCACGACCTCGCTGCGGAAGAAAACTCGGCGTTGAATCTGAACGAGCTCAACGGACCGCAGCAATTGACGCCGCTCCTGGCCGCGATTCCTTCGGACCAACAGGACGCGGTGGCCAACGCAATCTACGCGCGCAAACGCGAAGGCGTGCGATTCGCCAATGTCGGCGCGATCGAGCGCATACGCATCGACAAGCACGCGCTCATCAACGGCACTGCTTTCGCGCAGATCAAGCCGCTGCTGCGCGTGCGCGATGCGTCCGCGTTTCGCCGCTCCTTCCTGCTCTGGAGCGCGCTGTTTTTCGTGAGCTTCTTCGCCGTCCATATCGTCTGGCGCGTGCGCGGTTTTACGGGCGATCAGGTTTTCCTGCCGGCGATGCTGGTGCTTTCCGGAATCGGATTGGCGCTGATGGTGAGCCTGCGCGATCCCCTGCGCGACACGCTGATGTTTTCCGATTTCGCATCGGGCGTCGTAACCGGATGCGTGGCATTGGCCGTGTTCGCGATGGTCGACTACGAGCGGACGTTCGGCCGCCTGACGTATGTGCCGCTGATCGCCGCATTGCTACTCGCGTTCGCGCTGGGGATCTTCGGCAGCGGACCCGGCGTGAGCGATGCCAAGGTCAATCTGTTCTTCTTTCAACCGGTCGAGATCATTCGCATCCTCATCGTGTTTTTCCTCGCGGGTTACTTCGCTGCGAACTGGGACGCGTTGCGCCAGCTGCGCGGCCGGCGTGGAAAGCTCGCGGCGAAATACAACATGCCGCGCCTCGATTACCTGCTGCCGCTGGCCGCCGGTGTCGGCGTCTCAATCGCGCTCTTCTTCTGGTTGAAAGATCTCGGCCCGGCGCTGGTAGTCGGCGCTTTGTTTCTGACGCTCTACACCATCGCGCGCAACCGCGCCGGCCTGGCGCTCGGAGGTCTCGCGGTCATCATTCTCGCGTTCGGCTTTGGATACCTGACGGGCCATCCGCACACCGTGAGCGAGCGCGTTCACATGTGGCTCTCGCCGTGGGACAACCACGTGCATGGCGGCGATCAGCTGGCGGATTCGCTGTGGTCGCTTTCGGCCGGCGGCGCAACCGGAACCGGCTTCGGCCTGGGCAGTTCGGAAACGATGCCCGCGGCGCACACCGATCTGATCGTGTCGGCGCTTGGCGAACAAGGCGGCGCGCTTGGGATACTCGTGCTCTATCTGCTTTACGGCGTGCTGATCGCGCGCAGCCTTCGCATCGCGATGCGCGCTCCCGGCACGTACAGCTTCTTCCTGGTTGCCGGGCTCGCGCTGGTGCTCGCGTATCAGATTCTATTGATCACCGGCGGCTTACTCGGCCTGATTCCGCTGTCGGGCGTTGTCTCCCCGTTCCTGAGTTATGGGCGCACCTCGATGGTTGCGAACTTCGTCCTGTTTGCGATCGTGCTGTCGGTATCCTCGCGGCAAACAAGTGACGAACCGCGGGAGAATTTTGGCGGCGCCATGCGCGGGGTGGCGGCGCTCTTAGCCGTCCTGTTCGTCATCGTCATCGCGCGCTTCGGATGGGTTCAAATCGCCCGAGCGAATCAGACTCTGATTCGACCGACGCTGGTTCTGCAAGCTGACGGCGTTCGCCGCTATCAATACAACCCCCGTTTGATGGAAGCCGCAAAGCTGGTCCCCAAGGGAACGATTTTCGATCGCAACGGACTGCCGCTAGCATCGAGCGATTGGGCGCAGATCCAATCGCATCAGCACGATTACGCGGCGGCCGGCGTGGTCTTAAGCACCGCGGCGCCGCGCAATCAGGGGCGCTTCTATCCGCTGGGCGGTCCCCTGTTCTACCTCCTCGGCGACACGCGCACGCGCCTCAAACAAGGCGCCACCAACACCGCGTTTCTGGAGAAGACCTCGCGCATCCGCCTGCAAGGTTACGACGATGTCGCCGAGGTGGAGCAAGTCCGCGATCCCGAATCCGGGCAAATCACCGCGCGGCTGCATCGCGATTACGCCGCCTTGATCCCGCTCGTCCGCCATCGCTATGAGCCCGAAAACCCCGAAGTCAAAGCGATCATGGAACGCCCGCGCGATGTCCGCATGTCCATCGACGCGCGGCTGCAGATGCGCTTGTCGGACATCCTGAAACGCGATCT
>NZ_CAJCHS010000160.1 GCF_903970205.1 Nevskia soli
TACGACGACGCTATTCAGCAATACCGCGCGGCGCTCGAGAAAGCCCCGGCCAACGCGCAGCTGCGGATGAACCTGGCACTCGCTTACTACAAGAAGGGCGACCTGCCGCAAGCTACCGCGGAACTCACCGTGCTGCATGGAAATGCCCCCGCCGACGTCCGGGTGGCGACGCTGCTGGGCGATTGCTACCTGCGCGCCGGGCGCTTTGCGGATGTGGTCACCTTGCTGCATCCTGTTGCGGATGCTGATCCCGCGGTGAAGTTCGAGCTCGGGACTGCGCTGATCCGCACCGGCAAATTGCGCGAGGGTTTGGATTTGGTGCAGAAGGCGGCGGAACAGGGTCAAAGCGCCGAAGCGTATCAACTCGCGGCCGACACCTACCTGAAGATGAACGAGTTCGAGCGGGGGATCGCCCTGGCCAACGCTGCTGTCAAGCTGAACCCGAAGCTGCCGGGCCTGATGACGCTGAGCGGCCGCCTGAAGCAGTACATGGGCGATTACACCGGCGCGAAGGCCGATCTGCGGCAGGCCATCGTAGAAGACCCGAACGACTTCGAGGCGCACGTCGTGCTGGCGGCCATCCTCAACGGCGAGCGCGATCTGGATGGCGCGCAGGACCAGGTCAATCGCGCGCTGGCCCTGCGGCCGGACGCCACGCTCGCGCGCTATGAACTGGCGCGGATCGAGAAGACACGGGGCGATGTGAAGGCGGCCGTCGCGGACTTGGAGAAGGTGGTGGCCGCGGACCCGAACTGGCTGCGCCCGCATGTGGAGCTGGCCACGCTCTATTACAAGGTCAACCGGCCGCAGGATGGCGAGAAAGAACGGGCGACGGTGGAGCGGCTGCAGAAGGAAGGCGTGCAGCAGCCGCCCGAAGCGCCTAGCGAGCAGTCTCCTTCACGTTGATGGTCCGATCCGCCGCGACATCGTGCAGCGTTTGCGTGCCGCCTGCGGGCCAGTGGACTTCGATGGAATCGGCCTTGGTGTCGGGGCCGAGCCCGAAATGGACGGGTCCGGCGCTGGATGACGCGTAACAGACGCTGGTCGTCATGTGGTTATACTGCGCGCCGGATTTCGATGTCAGCTTGACGGTGGCGCCGATGCCGTCGCGATTGCTCTTTACGCCTTCGAGCGCGATATCGAGCCAGTGGCCGGACGGACTGCGATTCATCCAGATCTGCGCGGGCTGCGAGAGCGCGGTGGCGACGATATCTATGCGGCCATCGCCATCCAGATCGCCGAACGCGCAGCCGCGGTTTCTACCCGGTTGCGCGGCTCCGAATCCGGCTTCCTCGGTGTAAGCCTGCCACTTTCCGCTTGCGCCGGGATTGCGAAACGCGGTGTTGAGCTGATTGATTACCGTGCCGGGGAAAGGCAGCGATAACACATCGCCGCGGGTGACGAAGATATCCTTCCAGCCATCGTTATCCAGGTCGTAGAACGCGCTGCCGAAACCGGCCATGGGCAGGGTGAGCGCGCGAATCCCGGTGGGCGTAGTTACATCGCGGAACTCGCGGCCTTGCACGTTCATCAGCAGCGGGAAGCTTTGCTTGGTTAGCGTGACATAGGAGAGGTCAGGGTAGCCGTCGTTGTTATAGTCCCGGAAATCAAGACCCATGCCGGCTACGAAGTTACCGTCTTCGGGGAGCGCGACGCCCATCGGGAAAGCTACTTCTTCGAACTTACTGCCGGTGTTGTGATAGAGGTAGTTATAGTAAACGTCGTTGGTGACAAAGATATCGGGACGGCCGTCCAGGTCGTAGTCCGCGATGCCCACGCCCATCGCGCGGCCCGGTTTGGAGTGGAGTCCCCATTGCTCGGAAACATCTTCAAACTTACCGTTGCCTTTGTTCAGAAAGAGGCGGCTGGGCGTACGGTCGTACTTTTCGGGCGTACAGTATTCGTCCTGATCGCCATGGAAACAGCGCGGATCGTGGTTATAGTTCCAGCGCGTATAGTTTCCGACGAATAAGTCGAGCAGGCCGTCGTTGTTGACATCCACCCAGGCGGCGGTAACTGCCCAGAGCGGGCCGATCTCCGGGTCGGGCAGGTTGAATCCGCCTGCTTCGTCTGTTACGTCGGTGAAGGTTCCGTTGCAGTTGTTGTGGTAGAGCGTGCTGTGGTGAACTCCGGCGACGAATAAGTCGGGACAGCCGTCGTTGTCGTAGTCACCCACCGCCGCGCCCATATCGAAACCTGTTCCGGCTAGACCGGCTTCGACAGTGACATCCGTGAACTTACCGTTGCCGTCATTGCGGAAGAGCCGGTTGGAGTATTTGGGATCGTCTTTCTTCAACGTCGCGATGTTGGCGCCGTTGGTGAAGAAGATATCGGGACGGCCGTCGCGGTTGTAGTCGAAGATGGCGACGCCTCCGGCCATGGTTGCGGGAGTGTGGCGTGGCGCAGTCTCGTCGTTTTCAAGTTTGAAAGGGAGCCGCGATAGAGAGAAGTGAAAGGGGGACGACGCGGTTTCCGAGATAGCGGCAGCCGCGATCACGGCTATCAGGACCGCTGTCGAAACTACGGCAGCCGCCCGAAGCGTTGAGTACATAAGCTTCCAGAATAGCGTGCAGACGTGAAAAAGGGGACTGGCCGAAGCCAGCCCCCTGGAGCGTTCCAATGGCCGAAGCCGTTTAGAACTGATACTTGGCGGCGAATTCAATTACGCGGCGGCCGGTATCATATTGCGGCTTACCGTTAGTAACCGTGTTGGTATTGGTCTGAGACAGCGTACCGGTGCTTGGGTTGGAGAAGCTCAGCGCCGTGTCGCCGTTAGACAGCACATTGAAGGTCGGCAGCGGGTGATTAATGAAGTTGAACGCTTCGAACCGGAGTTGAAGCACCTGGCGCTCCGTTACGTGGAAGTTCTTGTAGAGCGAAAGATCGCTGTTGAAGAACGCCGGTCCCTTGATGTACGGCCAGACGAGGTCGCCGACCTGACCGGGAGCCGGCGGCGCGAAGCAGCCCGGGTTGAAGTATTGACCGGACGACAAACCTTTGCGCGGGTCGCAGGTAAGCACCGGAAGCAGGGTGAACGCATTGGTACCCAGATAGTTCGTGGCGCTAATTCCAGTCTGGTTGCCATTCGTCGGGTTCGTGATGGTGCCGTACCCGACGTTCAAATCTCCGCCCGTATTGGGCTGGATGGGAGCGCCGCTTTGCCATTGCGTAATTCCGGAGAGTTCCCAACCGTTGATCGTACCGGAGAGCAGCTTGTTGCCGTGGATCGGTTTCGGCAGGTTCCAGACATAAGCCGCGTTGAAGATATGGGTGTGATCGTACGCGAGGACGCCGTAGTTGGCTCCCGCACTGTACGGGTAGACCAGGCTTCCGTTACCGCCGCCGTTACTGGTCTGACCGTCGCGGATACCGAGTACCTTGCTGAAGGTGTAATTGATGGTGAAGGTCATCGGACCGGACTGCTTTTGCCACGAGGCGATGGCCCCGTTATAGTTCTGCGAACTATTATGTCCAATCAGCGTCATGCCGGTGTAGTTGTGAAGCGGATAGTAGTCGTTCGTGGGGAAGTTCGTCGAGAACGGGTTGTTGACCACACCCGTGATCGGGTCGGGCTGGAAGTAGGCTCCCAGCGGGACGTTGTCGATGTTGCTTAAGTTGCTATCCGACAACAGATCGTGGCTCTGGTTACCGGCATACTGCACTTCCAGAACGGAATGCCAGGCGGTGCGTTGCGAGATGGTGAAGTTATAGCTCTCGGTGTAAGGCGTCTTGTGGTCGTTCATGGTGAGAACGCCGCTTACGGACGAACCTAACCCGGCCGCGCCCAAAGAAGGCGAGAACTGGTTGAACGAGTTGTACCCGATACAGCAACTCCACGTAGTGCTTTCGGAGACGTTTCCGAGAGGCGCCGTGTAAGCCGCGCCGCTAACGTTGTTATACGAGAGCTGGTAGCGATAGAGCCCATAACCGCCGCGGATGACGGTCTTGCCGGTACCGAAAAGGTCGTAAGCAAAGCCGCCGCGCGGCTCCAAGAAGAACGGTCTCGAAGGGAAGCCGGAGATTGGAATCGATTTGTTGATCGCGTTCCAGGTCAGACCTGAGTAAGATCCCGCGCTCGACGTATTGTTGTAAAGCGCCGGATCCCATACTGCTAGGCCGGGTCCGCTTGACGGATACCATTCACCCATGTGATCAAATCGCATTCCCAGAGTCAGATTCAACCGCCGGGTTACCTTCCAGTTATCGTTGGCGTAGAACGAATACTGGTGATAGTAGAAATTCGACACGAACGCATTGCTTTCCTGCGAGAAGCCGGTGATACGAGCCGTGGCGAAATCCGCCGCAACGTTGCCGGTGCTGTTGTCACCATAGTTTTCGTATTCGACTGCGCCTTGAGTCGGGGACGAGAAGTTGCTATCCGTCTGGTTGTTTCGCGCGAAATCCCAGTAGAAGCCGAACTTCAAAGTATGGGTGCCGACGACCTTGGTCAGGTTGTCGGAAATCGACGGCGCTTGCGAGAGCTTACCGAAGTCTCCACCGGTGAAACTCTGTCCGAAAGTCGGAGCGAAGTAACCGGGAAGACCGGTCCAACTCAGTTGATTCGGGATTTGCGGGGTTTCGGCATTCTTAAACAGGCCCGTCATGCTAAATCCAACGGTCGACGGATTCACCGCCGACGGATCGGTAAGCGAGATGGGATTGATGAAGGTGGCGTCAGCAAAAACGAACTCGTTAGTCAGCGAAGGAGTGAAGATATGCGTCCAGTTTGCGCTGTACACGTTCGAAACCTGATGCGCGGGCATCGAGGACGGATAAGGAAGATCGCTGTTGGTTCCCCACCAGATGCTGATCGGGTTGAGATCGGTTTCATCTTGGCGGTTCCAGGAGAAGAATACTTTGTCTTTCTCGCTGATGTTATAGTCGCCGCGAAGCCGAAGTTCCCACCGGTTCACCGGGGTGTCTTGCAGGTACTGATAGTTGGCGCCGCTCGGGTTGTCCAGCGGGTTGATGTTGGGTTGCGGGAAAGTCTTGTAGTAAGCGGCGGAGTTCGGATCGAGCAAACTTGCCGGGATTATCCCGCCCGGAAGAGTGAGGCCGTTCGTGCAGCCCGTGGGGCAAGGAGCCTGGCCCATATCTTTGTAGGGACCATTGAGGAAGTTAGAGCCCAGGCTGGCCAGATAAGACGGGCTGAAGTTACCGCCCATCATCTCGGAGGTCGGGATGAACCGCTCAATCAGCGAACCCGCCGGCTGCTGCTTCATATATTCGTAAGCAGCATAGAAGAACAGCTTGTCGTGGTTCTTGTTGAACGGAACTTTCGGGATGATCACCGGACCGCCGATGTCGCCGCCGGGGTAATAGTAGGAGTCGTTCGGCTTGGGCGTGCCGGTCGCGTTGAACTGGGACTGATTCGAATTGAAAACGCCGTTGCGCGCATATAGGTAAGCATCGCCGTGGAACTGCGACGTACCGCTCTTTCCGATGGCCTGGAAGGTGATCGGTCCCTTGGCATACTCTGCGCCGTACGCACTGGTGTTGATGGTGAATTCCTGAATCTGGTTCTGGTTGATGTTCGAGGTCTGCGTTCCCTGGTTGCCGGGATCGAGCAGGTTCGCGCCATCGGAAGTCATCGTCATGCCTCCGTTAGGCTGCGTGCCCTGCGCGGAAAATGCGCCGATTGGACCGCTGTTGCTCGACGTTGTCAGGCTGCTCCACTCGGATTGACCCAAACCGTTGTTCATACCCATGCCGGGCATGATCTTGATCAACTCGGCAGCGTCGCGGCCTTGAATGGCGAGTTCGGTAATCATGTGCTCGTTCAAAGTTTGACTTGTGGCCGGAGTGTCCGTGGGGACGATCACGTCGGCGCCCGAGATAACCTCAACGGTCTGCTTGCTGGTGCCGATCTGGAGCGTGATATTCGGCAGGGTCAAGTTGGCGCCCTGCGTCATGGTGACGCCCTTTTCTTCCCAAGCCTGGAAGCCCGGCGCCGACACGTTGACCGTGTACTCGGCGGGCAACACAGCCGCGAAGTCGAAAAACCCTTGTCCGTTCGCAGTCGTTCGGCGCTCTTCGTTGTTGCCTTGGTTAGTGATTACGACGACAGCATGTGGAACAACCGCGCCCGTGCTATCGGTAACCGTGCCGCTGATGGAACCGCTGGAAACCTGGGCGGATGCCGAGGTGTGGAAAACGAAAGCCGCCAAGACCAATGCGGCAAACAACTGTAATACACGTTGGAGTCCGCGCGTACGCGGATGTGGTAGTCGAGACATGGACCTCTCAATCCTTCCGTACTGAAGCGTTTGGAGTTGCTAGTTGCAAAGTATTATCACGTCTGCCGGTTATTTGTCAAATACCGAAAATTGATGGGAATGGAAATAGTTGAAAAGTAAGGATCTCTAGGTGCAAAAAGGTACTAGCGGCTGCCCTTTGAAATGGTCTAATTTTGATGTGGAAACACGCTGTTCACATGAATGTGCGGCACAGTTGCTGTACAAATGTCTGCTTTCGGGGAGGGATGAGTTAGAGGTCGCGGACAACGCGGAACCCGATATTCCCCGCCGATGTATCCGGTGAATTCCCGGTTCGCGCGGAGTTGCGGTAGCGGTAGCAGTAGGACTCATGACATAGGTAGGAGCCCCCCTTAAGGACGCGTGTGGCTCCGGTCGGGGGGCCCACAGGATTCCGCTGCGAGGCGAGGGCATGCCAGTCGGTGTGGAAATAATCGGCGCACCACTCCCAGACGTTGCCGATGACCGAGAACAAGCCGAATCCGTTGGGCCGGAAACTATCGACGGGGGAAGTCCCGGCGAAACCATCCTCGGCCAGGTTGTTGTCCGGAAACTTGCCTTGCCAGATGTTACACATATGGCGCCCGCCGGGTAAGAGCTCGTCCCCCCACGGATAGGTTGTCTGCTCGCGGCCGCCGCGGGCCGCATACTCCCACTCGGCCTCGGTCGGCAGCCGGGTTCCGGACCAATCGCAGAAAGCTTGCGCGTCGGCGAAGGAGACGTGCGCGACGGGGTGGGTGTCGAGTCCGGCTAGCGACGAATCGGGGCCGAAGGGACGGGACCACGAAGCGCCGTCGACGCGAAACCACCAGGGCGCGCCTAAGATGGCAACGCGGCTCATCGGGTGTTGGATCTGGTCTTTAAATACAAAACTCCAGCCGAAACGTTCCGCGTCCGTCCGGTAGTTTGCAGCGGCAACGAACTCCGCGAACTGTTGGTTCGTAACCGGGTATAAGGAAGCGAAGAACGGGTCAAGGCCGACCCGCCGCACGGGAGATTCACCGTCGAGCGGGAGTGTATCCGGAGCTTCCGAACCCATCAGGAACCAGCCGCCGTCCAAGCGGGCCATACCCTGAGTGGAACCGCGGGTGGCTTTGCGCCTCGCCGCGCTGCGGGCGGCAGAAATCCGGATAAGCGTCAGGCGCTCCCGGCTCGGTACACAGCAGGGTTGCGGGGGGACGGGCGACATCAGCGATCCGGGTTAGAAGCTTCGCTCTCCACGGGGACGCGCTGGATGTCCGCCTTTAGCCGGAGCGCCTCGACAGACATCATAAGTGTCTGATGTTCAGCCATGGTAGTCAGTACACGCTCGATGTCGCCGCGAACCGAATCGAAATCCGCGGAGCCGTCGAGTTGTCTGCCCCGCAGCTCGGCGATATGAAAGCCAAAGGGAGTTACAAAGATGCCGCTCCGGCGTCCGACATCGAGAGTACGCAACACATCCTCGAACTCCTGCACCATTCTTCCGCTTGGGAAGGCGCCTAAGTCGCCGCCGTTCCCTTTGCAGTCCGACCAACGCTCGGCCACGGCTTCGAAAGGCTCGCCGCTCTCGAGTTCGGCAAGCGCGGTTTCGATCGCCTCGCGAGCTTGGGCTTCAGTTTGGAATTCATTCACATGCTTTACGATGTGCGCGGCGTGGAATATCTCTGGGGACCGGAAGTTATGTCCGTGCTCGGCATGAAAGGCTCGAAGGTCCGCCTCGGTGGGTTTGTACGCGCCGGCTACCAGATCGGCGAGAGTACGGTTTACCCGCAGCTCCATCTCGATGCCCGCTCGCAGGCGGCTATCATCAAACCCGGCGCGGCACCCACCTAGGATTTTCTGGCGTTCCACCTCTTTAGAGATGAGATCCGGATCGATCGGCCGCGGGTCGGCCCTCGCGGTTTGTTCGACAAGCGTGCGGCAAATGAGGGAATGCTCGGCAGCGGCTCGCACCTGCGCGGATCGCTGAGTTTCGTCAGGGATGGCGCGCAGGTTCGGATCGAGTTGCAGGCGTTCGCTCTCTAACTGCAGAGCATTTTCATCTATGTACTGTCCGTTGACGATAATGCGGTGCATCTCTATCTATCATAAGCGCCCGTGTTGCCGTTGACTAACCAGCTTCCGAAATAGGCAGCTTAGCAGTTTGCGGAGCCTACATACGCAATATAAGCGGCTAGCGCGGCCTGCGCGGCGCTAGCGAACTGCGGCAATTGCAGGTAAAGCTCGCCGGTGGCCGCCGCGTTGAATGCCGATAGATAGCTGGAAGGAAGCATGTCCAACTGATTCGGGCCGGATAGCGCGCTATTACCCACCTCACTGACGTTACCTTGCGTATAGTTATAGAACTCATACTGTTGCGTCTTCGAGGGGTCCGGCGTGGTCAGGCCGCAAGGCCAGAAGCTGTACATTCCGAGCTTCGCGCCGCCGTAAAAGGTGACGCTTCCGACAGTCATCTGCACGGTGGTATCAACGGTGCGATAAGCGATGGCGTGGGTCTGCACGGGAGTGCCGTTGATGGCGGCAGATGCGAATTCGTCCGATGTGTGAAGAATGTACGGCTGGTATCCCGGCCCGTTTTGATTCGAAAACTGAGAAAGCCGCCTTTGTGCCGGCGCCGTACTTAGAATTGCATCCAGTATGGCTTCCCGTCCACTCAGATATGTGTAAGGATCCGCCGAATTATTCCTCCATTCGGAGTTTCCGAGCGCCAGAGTATAGAGGAAAGCGAATATATCTACACTAGAACAGACAAACGACCGAATTCGCTGCGACGAGCCGGGCGAGTAAGGCGGCCGCATCTTAGGAAAACTAACGAAGAGCGGAACGTTGATGCTTTCGTCGTAAAGCGCGGCGCCCTTGGTGTGCAAGCTATGCGAACCGCCGTACTCGCCGTGGTCAGACGTGAACATGATGATCGTGTTGGAGGAAAACTGCGAGGCCGCTAATGTATTCAGCACGCGCCCGATCTGATAGTCCGCGCAGGATTGCATCCAGAAATAGTAATTCATGAATGTCAGCCAGCCATTCGTGTTGAGAACCGCGCCCTCAACGGCAGCTAGATAGCCTTGAAAGTACGTTTGAAGGCTAGGCTTGCCGTAGCCGCTACTTCCTTGTAATGAACTTTTATATCCATAAGGCTGACTCGCCGGGTTGTCCGAGACATTCCATTGGACGGGCAGGCTTCCGTTTGGAGGGGGGCTTCCGGTTACGGGATACAGCGACGAATTCAACGGCGGAATGAAGTTATCCGGTTGACTTGAACTGTAAGCGACTCCAGATAAGGGCGGTGGCTGGAACCCGTAGTTCCCTCCTGCCGATGTAGGTGCGGCGAAGTTCCCGGCTCCAGCCGTGGTACCGGCCAACCCAAAAGACACCGGAAAGGCGGTAATGTCGTGGGGATTGACAAAGCTGACAGCCGCAAACCAGGGCTTTGATGGCGGGGCGTTCGGCATCCACTGATTGATAAACCAGTTCGCGATGGCGCCGTCGCTTACTTCGTTATAAAGCAGCGTCTGAATGGACGCAACGGTCACTGGAGGGTTCTGCGTGCCACTTCCGTATGGCCAACTATTGTAGCCGTCGTTTCCTTCATTCTGCGTACCCGAGGGGGAGGCCAAGGAGGAATTCTTCGGCAGATTGAGAGTACCGGCCGAAAAGCCGTAGTCACCCGGCCCGTTAGCGCCCGGCCCGGAACTATTTGGCACGGCGTCCGATAGGTGCCACTTTCCAATCCAGCACGTCTCATAACCGGCTTGCTGAGCAAGCGCGGCTCCAAAGGTCGGAAACCCGGTCTGCAAGACAGGTTGGCTGGTACTGAGCTGCGTCTCAAACATGAAGGTTTGCTGGGAGTACAAACCAGTAAGGAGGGTGGCGCGACTGGGGCTGCAGTCCGTCGCCGCAACAAAATAGTTGGGGAAATTGAACGAATGCTCCCGAAGGAAGGCAATATTGGGTAGCATCTGGTCGATCGCGGCTTGTCCCCCGACAGGCAGCCAGCGCGGTGTCCTTAGCTGATCAACCATGATCATTAAGATATTGGGTTGGTTGTAACCGGGAGTCACTCCGGCAGGGCTACCCGCGACGGGCGTGTAGACAGGCGGGGGATAAACTCCTACGTTGAGAGCGTCTCCGGCCGCGGGAGCAATGTTGCCGAACGAGTCCTGATAAAGCGGGAAAGGGTTCTGCGCGCCGGCCGTCTCGCCGGTGAGAATACCTGCGGCCGTGGCGGCCACAGTTCCTAAGAACCCTCGTCTACTCAGCCCAGTGTTGACGTCCGATCCCTCGTGAAGCTTTGTCTTGTAATTCATTGGCGAGTAGAAATCCAGTCTGATCAATTTTCTGCGACCGACTGCGAAGACGCAATCGACAAAGGAAGTGTTGGAACCATTGGGGAACGCGGCATCAACACTTTGAACTTCCGATATAGGTTAAATACGCAGCTTTTGCTGCCTGGGCCGCGTTGCTCACTTGAGGATACTGGAAATATAGCTCGTTGGGCGCTAGTGTGTTGTAAGCCGCCAGGTACTGCGACGGAAGAACGTCAAGCGCGGTCGCACTTGTTAGCGCGCTGTTGCCGATTTCCCCAACGTTACCGAGGGTGTAGTTATAAAACTCGTACTGCTGAGGCTTCGTCGTATCGGGCATGGTCGAGCCACAGGGCCAGTAGCTGTACATTCCAAGCTTCGCGCCTCCGTAGAACGTGACTCCGCCGATGTTCATTTGAACGGTCGTATCAACCGTGCGATATGCGATCGCGTGACCCGGCTGCGGAGTTTGCGTCCCGGGAATGACGGGTGACGGGTATTCATCAGTCGTATGAAGTATGTACGGCTGATATCCCGTACCGTTTTGATTCTGGGCCGGCGACAATCGTCTTTGCGTGGGCGCGGTGCTTAGAATCGCATCCAGCAAAGCCTCGCGGCCGCTCAGATAGGAATACGGATCCGCGGAGTTGTTGCGCCAACTGGAGTTACCGAGGGCCAGCGTGTATAGAAAAGCGAACATGTCTACACTCGAGCAGACGTATGGACGAATCCTGGCCGTACTCCCCGGCGCGAAGGGCGGGCGCATCTTCGGGAAGCTGATGAAAAGCGGTACATTCATGATTTCGTCGTAGAGTCCGCCTCCCTTTACGTGCATCCCATGCGATCCGCCATAATCTCCATGGTCGGAGGTGAAGATAATGACCGTATTCGAGGCAAAAGTAGAGGCGGCAAGCGCATTCAGCACGCGACCGATCTGATAATCAACGCAGCTCTGCAGCCAAAAATAGTAGTTCAGGAAGATGAACCAGGCACTTGTTGTCTGGATGGAGCCGCGCGTGCTATTCACTACCGCTTCGAAGTAGGCCTGAAGGCCGGGCTTCCCCCATCCGCTGCTATTCTGCACACCGTACTGCTGAGTCAACGGATTATCCGCAACGTTCCACTGGACCGGCAGGGTCCCATTTGACGGGTAAAGCGAGCTATTCAGCGGCGGGATATAGTTATCCGGTTGGCTTGACGAGTACGTATAACCCGTGGTGGGCGGCGGCTGATACCCATAGGCATACGGCTGAGCGGGTGTCCCGAAAGTCGGGGCTCCTAACGCGAAACCGTACGGGAACGCGCAGATATCGTGCGGGTTTATAAAACTTACCGACGCAAACCACGGCTTCGAGGTCGGCGCGCCGGGCAGCCACTGATTGATGAACCAATTGGCAATTGCCCCGTCACTTATCAAGTTGAACGGCACACCTGTAATAACCGGTACGGTATCTGGAGGGCTGAGCGTTCCACTTCCGTAGGGCGGTTGGTTGTAGCCAACGTTTCCCTCATTTGAGAATTCTCCGGATGGAGAGGCCATGCTGGAATTGCACGGTAAGTTGAGACTACTTGCGTTGAAGCCGTAATCACCGGCGCCGTTCGATCCCGGCACTTGCTCATTGGGGGAGAAATCGGACAAGTGCCACTTACCAATCCAGCAGGTCTCGTAATTGGCTTGCTGGGCGAGTGCGGCGCCGAAAGTCGGAATTCCCACCTGCAGATTGGGTTCGCTTTGAGACCCTTGTGATGCAAACATGAATGTCTGCTGCGAGTACAACCCGGTAAGAAGCGTCGCGCGGGACGGTGTACAGTCCGTGGCAGCCACAAAATAGTTTGGGAAGTTGAATGAATGCTCCCGAAGAAAAGCGATATTCGGCAGCATCTGGTCGATCGCGGATTGTCCCCCTGGCGGCAGCCATCGCGGAGAACGCAATTGATCGACCATGATCATGAGGATATTGGGTTGAACGTAGCCAGGCGTAACGGCTGCCGGACCCGGAGCGGTAGGATTGTAGACCGGCGGCGGATAAACCCCTACGTTCAGGGCGTCTCCGGCCGCGGGCGCGATGTTACCGAACGAGTCCTGGAACAGCGGAAATGGATTCTGGCCCGATGCCGTCTCCACGTCGAGAACACCCGCGGCAGTTGCGCCGAGGGCGCCTAGAAACTCGCGCCTACTAAGTCCCGAGGGAATATTGGACTGTGTTTCCCGATTGCTTGTCTTGGTATCCATGGAGTGAGTTAGTTAATGCACGGTTTGTTGAAGCGACGCGGAACTTCCAAGGAAGTTCGTGCTCGCAACGAAGGTTGCCGTGACCGTATCCGTCCCGGACGGCAGTACCGACGTCGAGATCGAAGCCTTACCCCCGGACAAGGTCGCAGAGCCGAGCGTAGTCGAGCCGTACGTAAAGTTAACGGTCCCTGTCGGAGTGATACCACTCGCAGTGACAGTTGCGGTGAACGCAACCGTGGTCCCCTTGGTTGAGGGGTTCTTCGACGACGCGATGGTTGTGGTGGTGGTAGCCGCGTTCACGACCTGACTGAGAGCTGCAGACACGCCGGATGCATTGTATGAGTCGCCTCCATAAGAAACGGTGATCGAATTGGAGCCGCTTTGAAGACTCTGGGTCGTGAAGGACGCAGTTCCACCCGAAAGCGTTCCCGCTCCAATCGCAGTTGACCCGTTCTTGAAAGTGACGTTTCCCGTCGGCGTGGGGCCCGCGGAAGTGACTTTCACCGCGAAAGTGACTGCTTGCGGATACTTGGAGGGGTTGAGACTCGAGCTGAGAGTCACCGTCGTCGCGTTAAGCTTTACGACCTGCTCTATAGCACTGGAAGTGCTTGTTTGGAGAGTACTGTCGCCGGCGTACGTTGCTGTGATGGAGTGCGTTCCAGTGGTCAAAGCGCTAGTCGAAAGAGTCGCAACGCCGCCGGCGGTTGTACCCGTGCCGATTGAAGTTGAGCCGTTATAGAAAGTGACCATTTCACCGTTAGGAATACTCTTCGACTGCGGTTGGGTAATTGTTGCCGTGAATGTGACCGGGTTTCCGATGGTTGACGTTGACGCGGAAGACGTGACGGTGGTCTTTGTCGAGTAGAGGGTCACAACCTGACTTAAGGACGACGAGCCGCCCGCGAAGTTTGAGTCGCCGGAATAGGCCGCGGTTATGGTATAGGTTCCAGCAGTGGAAAAGGTGTAGTAATTGACCGCCTTCCCTGCTGAAAGTGTCACGGCTGAGCCGATTTTGGTTCCGTTCTCTGAAAAAGTAACTGTGCCGGTGGGCGTCCCGCCGAATGGCCCGGTCAGAACGGCGGTGAAGGCCAACTGAACACCCACGGCGGAGGGATTGTAACTGGAAGTCAGCGCGATCGTGGGCGTGGCAACGTTCACCTGCTGGGATATAGATCCCGTAACTGAGCTGTAGAACGAACTGCCCCCAAAAGCCGCCCCAATCGTTTGAGTTCCCGTTGACAGGGGGGCCGTGGTAAACGATGCCACACCGCCGGAAAGAGTACCGGTCCCCAGCGTCGTGCTCCCCTTTGTAAAGGTAACGGTTCCCGTCGCTGGGCCCGTTCCCGCCGGCGTACCGACCGTGGCGTAGATGGTGACTGCCTGGTTGTAGCTCGACGGGTTCTGACTCGATGTCACCGTCATTGTGGTCGGGGCTGCTCCAACCGTTTCCGATGTTGTGCCTGTACTTGGCTGGAAGTTAGTATCGCCGCTGTAGACCGCCGCGACCGATTGAGTTCCAGGGCCGAGAACTGATGTCGTTAGTGAAGCCGAACCTGAGGTTAGCGGAACGACTCCCAACGTCGCCGCCCCGTTAGTGAAGGTAACGGTCCCGGTTGGGGCGCCCGGCGCGGAAACAGCCGATACGCTGGCTGTAAATGTGACCGACTGCCCATAGGACGGCTGGCCCACGCTCGACACGAGCTTGGTCGCACTCTGCGCCTGGGTCACAACCTGGGACAGGGCGGCGTTACCGGAAAGATAGTTCGCATCGCCGCTGTACGCGACCGAAATAGACTGAGTACCAGGCAATAGTCCGGTTGGAGTAACCGAGGCCGAACCGGCACTCAAAGTAACCGTGCCCAGGTTTGTTGCACCATCGGTGAATGTGACTGTCCCGGTCGGGGACGCCGCACCTTGTGGCGGAGTTATGTTCGCGGTGAATGTGACAGGCTGACCGTAAACTGATGGATTCAGGCTTGTAACAAGCCCAATAACAGCGTTGGCAGGACTGATAGCCTGCAGAAAAGTTCCGGCACTCGGCTTGAAATTCTGATCGCCACTGTAGGCTGCCGAGATGGACTGGCTTCCGGGGCTAAAGCTTGACGTAGTGAACACCGCGCTTCCGGCCGTCAAGGGGACTGTGGCCAAGGGGCTGCCGGAATCCGAAAACACGACTGAGCCGGTTGGAATTACCGAATTCGACGGAGAACTAATCGTCGCCGTAAGCTCTACCGAGGCCCCGTAGGAGGACGGCGTCGCGCTCGAACTGATCACCATGTTAGTGAAGGCGGGTGTTACCGCTAAGCGGCAGACCGACCCGAAGCCGTTCGCGGCCCCGCTCGCCGTCGTCATATAGAAGTTCCCGTCCGCTCCTAATGTCAGCGCCGCTGCGGGATTGCTCCCATCCGGGCCGGCGAAGCTGTATAGAGTATTCAGGGCTCCCGATGGAGTGATCGAAAAGATCGTTCCGAACTGCGCATTGGCTCCGCCGCTTGTGGTGGTTCCGTAGAAATTACCATCGCTCCCGAGATATAGTCCGGCTTTCGAGCCGGATCCATCAGCGCCCGCGAAGTTATAGATTGTCGTCAGAGCGCCGGTCGGAGCGATCTTGAAAACTGTTCCGTAAAGCGCGTTTGTTCCTCCGCTGCTTGTGGTCCCGTAGAAATTGCCATCGGTTCCCAAGGTCAATGCACCGAATGGCGCTGATCCGTCAGGTCCAGCGAAACTGTAGAGCGGAGTAAGCGCCCCGCCCGGTGTGATTCTAAAGATGCCTCCGTTATTATTCGCAGCCCCTGACACCGTCGACCCATAAAAGTTACCATCGCTTCCCAAGGTCAACGCGGCGCTTGGGTTGGCGCCGTCCGAACCCTGGAAGCTATAGAGCTGCGTCAGCGTTCCAGCCGGTGTAATCTTGAAAATAGTTCCATAAGGACCGTTGGAGCCGCCGCTGCTCGTAGTTCCGTAGAAGTTTCCGTCAGTCCCAAGTAGTAAACCGGTCGCCGGAGAGGAACCGTCCGGCCCGGAGAAGCTATACAGCGTCGTAAGCGCACCGGCCGTAGTGATCTGGAAGACGGTGCCGTTGTTCGTCGTCCCCCCGATCGAAGTCGTCCCGTATAGACTTCCATTACTGCCGAACGCTAGAGAACTAAGCGGCGCTGCGCCATCCGGTCCTGAGAAACTATAGATGGTAGTCAGAGCGCCCGCGGGAGATATCTTGAAGATTGAACCTTGCGAGTTGGCGCCGCCCGTCTGGGTCGTACCATAGAAATTACCGTCGGTTCCCAAGGTGAGTGGCCCTGAAGGGCTGCTTCCGTCCGGCCCAGCGAAGCTGTATAAAGTCGTCAAAGGCGACTGGACCGATGAAGTCACCGTCTGGACGAGCGACGTATTGCTCGCCTGGTAGTTTAGGTCCCCCGAATAGACGGCGCTGATCGTGAACGTACCTGGAGCGACGAAATTGAGGTAGACAACGGCTTGGCCCGACGCCAATGGGACCGGCGAACCTACGGGAGAGCCATTTTGCGAGAACGTTACGGCGCCTGTCGGGTATCCGCCGTTTTGACCGGTGATTGTTGCGGCGAAGGTCACCTGCCCCCCAACGCCAACCGGATTGGCGCCTGAAGTAAGCGAAAGGGAGGTCGATGCCTGGTTAACCGATTGCGGTAAGGTAGCCGAGCTGGGCAATAGAGCCGAGTTACCGCCGTAAGAAGCGGATATCGAGTGGCTCCCTGCGCTCAAGGCTGCTGTGGTCAGGGAAGCCGAGCCACCGGTCAGGGGGACCGCACCCAATGAGTTTGACCCGTCCATGAAAGTAACGGAACCGGTGGCACTCGCCGGATTTACCTGCGCGGTGAAAGTGACCGGTTGGTTGTAAGTACTCGGGCTTAAACTTGACACGACCGATGTGGTGGAAGTCTCTTGGCTTACAACCTGAACCACCGTTCCGCTACTTGACTGGAAGTGTGCGTCGCCGCTGTAAGATGCCGTAATCGGATGCGAGCCGGGACTTAAGGTCTGCGTTGTCAATACGGCGCTCCCGGCGGTGAGAGCTACCGACCCTATGGGAGAACCTCCATCGCTGAATGCGACCGTTCCGGTCGGCGAATACGGTCCGCCCGCGGCCGCCACCGTCGCCGTCAAATTAACTGGAGTGCCATAGGCAGCCGGATTCGCGCTCGATATAACCGAGGTCGTCGTGCAAGGCGGACAAGCCACGAAGCGGAAGATCGTGCCGTTCCCGGCTCCGCCGCCTGAAGTCGTTCCGAAAAAACTCCCATCGCTAGCTAAGGTCAGGGAAGCAGTGGGATTAGCGCCGTCCGCCGCGGAGAAAGAGTGAACAGTCGTCAGCGTTCCGGCCGGGGTTAGTTGAAAGATTGTCCCGTAAACCGGCTCGGATCCGCCGGCTACTGTTGTCCCGTAAAGATTTCCGTCAAGGCCCATCGCCAAAGCAGCTCCCGGAACAGCGCCGTTGGCTCCGGAGAAGCTATTAAGGATGCTCAGAGCGCCCGTTGAAGTCACACTAAAGACGTTTCCGAATTGGGTATTGGCGCCGCCGTTAGAAGTAGCTCCGTAGAAAAGTCCGTTGCCGGGAGTCAACGATCCAATGGGACCGGAGCCGTCAGTGAACCCGAAACTATAGAGTGTCGTCAGGGAACCGGCGGGAGTGATCTGGAAAACGGTTCCATAGTAGCTGTTGGCGCCTCCGTTTGCGGTTGTGCCGTAGAAATTGCCGTCGGTTCCCAGGGTCAGCGCCGCATCGGGAGACGAGCCGTCCACACCGGCGAAGTTGTATAGGGTGGTAAGCGTGCCGGTTGTAGTTATTCCAAACACGGTCCCGTAACCGTTAACGCCGCCGCTACTCGTCACGCCGTAGAGGTTCCCGTTGCCGGCCAACGTGAGACCTGCGAACGGGTAGGAGCCATCCGGACCGGTAAAGGTGTGGAGAGTCGTGAGGGCTCCCGCCGGCGTTATCTGGAAGACCGTGCCTGTGCCGCCCGGCGCGCCGCCATTGGATGTTGTGCCGTAGAAGTTGCCATCGGCGCCGAGAGCCAGGGGTCCGTAGGGATTCGAGCCATCCGTGCCCGCGAAAATATGGAGTGTGGTGAGGGCTCCCGACGGGGTTATTTTGAAAACCGTACCGAACTGATTGGTCCCGCCGCCGGCGAAGGTGGTTCCGTAGTAGTTCCCATCAGGGCCTATCGTCAAACCGGCATTGGGAGTTGAGCCGTCCGTTCCAGCGAAGCTATACAGCGTCGTCAACGACGAGACAACCGGCTGGGAATATGCGAAGCCGGTCAAAATGGCCAACATCGAAGGAAGCACGAGAATGCGATGGCTGCTCAAACTGGTGATTTTCATTTACGGGCGTATGTGAACTCCGAACTGCGGCCTCCTCGTCAACATCACCAATTATAGATATGTTCCGGGCAACCGCGGAAGGTGGATTCCGCCAAAGACAAAATTGTCTTTTGTCCTTTGTACAGGAAGTGTTAGTGTACGTCAAGCTTTTTTTTTAATAGCACCAAACGTCGAACTTGACTGCGGGTTGGAGTGTATCGTCGTGCGTAGTCCGAGTAGTTAGAAATCAGTCTGCATTTTTTTTTTGATTATTCATCAGGTTCGGATCAAAGACGTAGCATCGAGGTTAGTTCTTTCTTAAGTAGCTTTCGGAGGGATGCCGCGCGATCCATTGAGCTTAGCGTCACGGGTCAAAGAGTCCGAAGCCCAATCTAGTCCAGAATTTCGCCGATTCAACCGCGAATTTAAAACTAATTGGCCAGAGAAATCGTAGGTTCAAGAAAGCACTTACAAAGCTGCCGTACACAGACGACACGACCCTTCGTCGACTAAATCACTCGAGATACCCAAGACACCCTGCCGCTCAACTCCATCTCAGAACGCGTGTCTTAGAACGCGTGTCTTAGAACGCGTAGTGGTACGCGTTGGCGGCGACGATCTTCAACTCGCGCTCGCTGAAACCGAATGTGTCGCGGGCGATCTCGAACTCCCGGCTCAAGGTGGTTTCAAAGATCGCCGGGTCGTCGGTATTCAACGTGATGGGAACACCGGCATCGAACAGACGCCGCACAGGATGCGCTTCCAACGAAGGAACGGCGCCCGTGATTACATTGCTCGTGATGCAGACCTCCAGCGGGATGTCTCCCTCCCGAAGGTGCTTCATCAGAGCCGGATCGTCAACGGCGCGGATGCCGTGGCCGATCCGTTGCGCTCCGATGCGCAGCGCGTTCCAGATGGACTCCGGCCCATCGGTTTCCCCGGCGTGCGCGGTTAGCCGCAGCCCTCTATGTTGCGCAAATGCGAAAACGTCTGTAAAGAGGAGCGCGGGGCCGGCCTTCTCGTCGCCGCCGATTCCGAACGAGACGACGTCCTTATCGACGAAGTCCGCGGCGGTCTCGGCCACGCGCATCGCGGGTCCGGCGCCGAACTGGCGCACCGCATCGAAGCACCACTTCACGGTCACTTCGGGGCAGCCGCAGGAAACGCTATGGATCGCTTCGTAA
>NZ_CAJCHS010000161.1 GCF_903970205.1 Nevskia soli
AAAGCAGATTCTACGCGCCGCCTTAGAAGATCACTTCTGCGGTAAGTTACTCGGACTCCCCATGGGCTGCGATGTCTGCTATACAAACCACGCAGAGGCGGATCAGGACGACATCGATACGACTCTCACGCTGCTAGGCGCTGCCGGAGTGAATTACATCATGGGAGTACCGGGCGGCGATGACATCATGCTGAGTTACCAAACGACTTCGTTTCATGACGCGCTCTATCTGCGCCGGATCTTGAATCTGAAGCCGGCTCCGGAGTTTGAGGCCTGGATGAATACCCGCCACGCGGAATTGCCGGACTCAGTAGCGCTATTGGAAACATGAGCACGCCTCGTCTGCGGGATTTCACGCCGGCTCGCGTTAGTCTGGGCCGCTCGGGCCACAGCCTGCCCACCCATGAGATGCTGAACCTACAGTTGGCCCATGCCCGTGCCCGGCAAGCCGTGCATTCAGCGCTCGATTTTCGTCTGCTTGAGATGGAGTTAGCGCCCATCATAGGGGAAACAATCCTGGTACACAGTGCGGCGGCGGACCGCGTGACCTATCTCCGGCGGCCTGACCTTGGCCGCAAGCTCACCGACCAATCGCGCGCCTTACTTGTTAGTAGGAAAGCACGCTTTGACGCTGCCCTCGTCATTGCGGATGGATTGTCGGCACTCGCAGTTCAACTGCACGCGGCTCGGATGATTGGGGCGCTCCTCGCTCGACTCGATCCGGCGGATTGGAGCTTTTCTCCCGTGATTGCTGTTGAGCAAGGCCGCGTCGCGATTGGCGACGAAATCGGCTTCTGTCTCGGGGCTGCCATGTCCGTGGTATTCATCGGCGAGCGGCCGGGTCTAAGTTCCTCGGATAGCCTGGGCGCCTACCTGACCTGGAACCCGCGCCCCGGCTTGACCGATGCCGAACGGAACTGTATTTCGAACATTCGCACGGAAGGATTGAGTTACACACTCGCCGCTCACCGGCTTGCTTTCCTGATGAACGAGGCCAAGAGAGTGAAGCTATCGGGGATTGGGCTGAGCGAGAGTGCAAACGTGATCCCCTAATTTACTCGCCACAGATGAACCACCCGCGGTCCACCCTGGGGAATGAAAACGTTGAACACTCCGTTGCCGCGGGGGCTGCAGTATTTGAGTCGCTGCAAAATACCACATACGGAGCCGCGACGGTGACGGAGCGGTTACAACCGGGGCATCCGCGTTCTCGCGGCAAAAGCATTCGAAAGGTTCTTTTCCGGAGCACCAGCTCCGTTACCGTCGCGGCTCAGTATGCTGACAGGTATTTTCAGAACAACACGGATAAGGCAAGACACACTAATGAGTGAACGATGAGGCTACTTGCTTTTTGTACTCTTCGGCCTTTTTGAGGATTGCCGGTTCATCTAAGGTCAGAAGCTTCCGATTCTCCATTACCAGCTTGCCGTTGATCACGCTTGTCCTAACATCTGAATCCTTCAGCGCGTACACAATCTGCGCGTATACGTTATACATTGGCGTGGAGTGCGGAGCGCCGGTATCCACCACGATAACGTCCGCCTTCTTTCCCGTTTCAAGTGAACCCGTTTGCTTGTCGATATGGAGCGCGCGCGCCCCGGTTATCGTCGCCATCGCGACCGTCTGTTCCGCCGGGAGCGCCGTCGGGTCCATGCGCGCGAATTTCTGCAGCTTTGCGGCTAAATCCATCTCCCGGAACATATCCTGATCGTTGTTACTTGCCGCGCCATCGGAACCGATTCCGACCGGGACACCGGCCGCCAGCATTTCAGGCACGGGACTTAGACCGGCCGCTGACTTCATATTGCTCGACGGATTGAAGGAGCAGCCCGCGCCGGAATGAGTCATGGTCTGGATATCCGCCTGATCGAGCCAGACGCAGTGCGCTCCCAGCAAGTCCGGTCCCAGGACTCCGATGCGCGCCAGATACTGTACCGTTGAAGTCCCGTGTTCGCGGCGGCTGACATCCCGTTCGTAAGGGGCCTCCGCCAGGTGCATCAGAATGGGAGCGTGATGCGCCCGAGCCAGTGCCGCCGAATCCTTCAATAGCTTCTCCGGGCACGTATAGATTGAGTGCGGCGCTACCGCGGGGATAATCAGCGCGTCGTCCTTCCAGCGGGTGAGAAACTTCTCCGTGTAAGTGAGCGCCGCGGCTGCTGTCTTGTTATCCGGCGCCGGAAAACCAATGACTGTCTCACCCAGGACGCCTCGCATTCCAGCTTCTTTGAGCGCGTCCGCTACTTCGTTTTCGAAATAATACATATCGGCCGCCGTTGTGGTCCCGCCACGAATCATTTCGAGAAGACTTAGTTTCGTCGCCCAGGTAACAAAGTCGGCAGTAACGTTCTTAGCTTCAGCCGGAAAGATATACTTTTGGAGCCAGTCCTCTAACGATCGGTCTTCGGCGAGCCCGCGGAACAGACTCATGGCCATATGAGTATGGGCATTGATCAAACCGGGCATGACCAACGCTCCCCGCGCGTCGATAACCTTTCGAGCGTCGTATTCGGATGTAACCTGGCTACTCAGACCAACCGCAATGATCCGTTCCCCCGCGATTGCGATTGCGCCGTCTTCGATGATGCGCCGGTCCGCGTCCATCGTAACTACCGTCCCATGGATCAAGACGAGATCAACCGGCCTCCTTTCCTGTGCCTGGGAGTACGGGTTCAGAACAATAAACAGCAGAGCCGGCAGGCGCATTCCACGAACTACCCTACTACTGGCCGTTAGCATTGGTTGCGGAGTCATCGCCCAGAACGCCTTTGAGCATAGCGGCCAGATGCGCGGATGTATAAGGCTTCTGGATAAACCCCGCTAAATCGGTGCCTGTAAACCGCTGCACCACTTCGGCTTCATTGAAGCCGCTCGAAATAATAACCTTTACATCCGGCCGGATGGTTTTCAAGTGACGGAAGACCTCTTCTCCGCCCATGCCGGGCATGGTTAAGTCCAGTAACACGCCTGTGATCGAATGACTCCTGTCTTTGAAGACTCGAATCCCCTCCAAACCGTCGGCGGCGAGAAGGCTATCGAAACCGTGCCTCCGTAAAGATGCGCGCGCGGCTTTTCGAACGACCTCCTCGTCGTCAATGATGAGAACCGTTGCGCCATTACCGCTGACGGCCACCTCCCGAAATACCTTTTCAGGCACGTTGGGCCTTTCAGCAGTCTCCAGTGCTGGGAATAAGATACGAAAGGTAGTGCCCGCGTCCAAACGGCTTTCCACTTTCAGCAGCCCTTTATGGCCTCGGACAATTCCCTGAACGGCGGCCAACCCAAGCCCGCGGCCCGTGAACTTCGTCGTAAAGAAAGGATCGAAGATGCGCGCCAGCGTACTTTCGTTCATTCCGGCGCCGTTGTCCCAAACCTCTAATGCGATATACGTTCCCTCCGTTAGCTCGCCTGAACCAAAGTTCGGGCTGAGATCATCGTTGTTTACACTCTTTGGGTTAACACGCTTGAGACTGGTAGTCAAGACCACATCTCCCGTCCGATTCTCCGGAATCGCTTCGGCTGCGTTGATCACCAGATTCATAATGACCTGCTGGATTTGGGCGGCGTCGCCCTCAACAGCGGGAAGATCCGAAGCTAGATTCAACCGAAGAATGGCATTCTTCGAGATAGCCGCCTGAATCAAATGAGTAACCGCGCGCACCATAGCGGAAAGGTCCACAGGCTCGATAACAAACTTGCCTTTCCCCGCGTATGCCAGCAATTGCTTTGTCAGATGGGCCGCTCGCTCGCTAGCATTTACTACATCGGTGAGTAAGGAAGAGACGTCGGACAGGCCCGGCGGCAGCGACTCTAAAGCCAGGCTCGCGTTTCCCATAATGCCGGTCAACAAATTGTTAAAGTCGTGAGCCACCCCGCCCGCCAACACGCCCAGGCTTTCCAGCTTCTGAGTTTCTAGTAACTCTACTTCGTGACGCTTTCGCTCGGCTAGATAATCGCGCACCTGATACTGTCTGCGCCGCGCCCGTAAACCGGATCTCACGCTGCTCAACAGAGTAGCCAATCGAATGGGGCGCTCCAGTATCGTAACGTTGGTGTCGTCCCCCAGCAGCTTCAGTAAGAGCGTGCTGATGTCGCTTGCGCGCGTTCCGGTCGTCGTCAGAAATACAAGGGGGAAATCGGACCAGGCCGGCTGTGAGGATAGAGCCCGCAGCAGAGGTTCGAGAGACACGCCGATAAGCGCTTCTTCAGCCACCAGCGCCAGCCCCGCTCCGGACTCGATCCCCCTCGCCAGATCGTCAACCGTCCGGCAGATTTCACAAGCCAGACGGCCGTTTTTGAGCATCTCGCTGATGAGCGCGGCATCGCGTCCCGTGGGCGCCAGCACCAGAACGCGGTGCGCTGCCGTATCCGATTGCGGCATGCTAGGGAACCCGCCCGGAAATTAGATCTTCCGGCTTGCCTTTGTAAACCGGTATGCCGGTCAACACGCCCTCGAAATCGGTAAGCGGCTGTCCGACCTCGATTCCGTTTCCGGTCACGTGAAGCTCCCGGATGGCCCGTTCATGACCGCCGGTGCGTTTTTTAATCACCGCGATAGCTTGCCTGACTTCACCGAACGCTTCGAAGTACCTGAGCAAGATTACAGTATCGGCCAGATAAGTCACGTCAATGGGCGAATGCATGGCGGCGCCAACCAACCCATGCTGGGCGAGGACCATCAACGTGAGAACTCCGCGCTCATTTAGATACACCAGGAGTTCATGCATCTGGATCAGCAAAAATGCCTCGCTGGGCATGGCGTTCAAGTAACCGTTCAGACTATCGATTACGACTACCCGGGTATTCTCATTTTCAACGGCTGTTCTTATTTTGTAGGTAAATTCACCGGGCGACATTTCGGCCGGGCCTACCTGCTCCACAGTAATGTTTCCGAGCTCGATTTGGGCGCTCAGGTCTAACCCCAGGCCGCCCGCGCGCTCCAGGAAGTTATCTCGTGTTTCTTCGAAAACATAGCAGGCGACCCGGTTGCCTTGTTGCGCCAGCGTCAGGGCATATTGCGTAATCAAGGTCGACTTACCGGCGCCGGCCGGACCCATTATTAATGTGCTGGTTCCGTAATGAATGCCGCCGCCTAGTAAGAGTTCGAGTTGCGGCTTGCCGCTGTGCGCTTCTTCGCGCCGGCCCGGCCGCGGAGTTGCCATCCTGTTTTGTGATGCTATTAACCGGGGATACAAGATCAGGCCGCCGAACCGAATCGAAAAGTCGTGGTGACCTTCCATGAACTGTAACCCGCGCATCTTCGCTACCGTAAGTCGCCGGCGCGCTCCACCGTACTCTGCGGCGAGCCGCTCCAGCAGGATCACCCCGTGCGAGATACTCTGCAGCTGTAGGTCGGTTTGCTCCGACGTCCGGTCGTCCAGCAACACAACGGTGCATTTCCGTCCCGCGAAAAACTGTTTCAGCGCGAGCACCTGCCTCCGGTACCGTAGAGGCTCACGGGCGAGCAGGCGCATCTCCGACAGCGAATCGAAAACCACGCGCGTAGCCTGCGACTTATCTACTTCTTCACAGATACGCTTGGTGGTTTCGCTCAATTCCACCTCGGCGGGGTGGAACACCGTATATTGCTCTTCGGCATTGAGGCGTTCTTCGATCGTTCCCAGTTCGAACAGACCGATTCCGTCGAGCGACCAACCGTGGGACTTCGCGACCGTTCGAAGTTCGCTCTCCGTCTCGGAGAGTGTTACGTAGAGAACGTTTTCTCCCTGACGGCGACCTTCCAAAAGGAACTGGAGCGCGAGCGTCGTCTTACCGGTCCCCGGATCTCCTTCTACCAGATACAGGTGATTTTCCGGAAGCCCTCCCTGGAGGACCTGATCGAGCCCCCCGACTCCCGTGCTGATTCTGCGCTCTCGATGGATAGTCTGATCTCGGCTCAAAGGCAGCGCTCCGCGGCTCTAATGGCCGCCGCCTAACACCATTGCAAGACGGCGACCAAATTCGACATGTCCGCAGGCGCGGAGAACTAACTCAGAGCCGTTACAGCCGCACGCAGACGGCTTTCTTTTCGGTGTAGATCTCGAGCGCGTCGTGCCCCATTTCGCGGCCCCATCCCGATTGCTTGTAGCCGCCGAAAGGCAGACCCGCATCGAAGATGTTGTAACAGTTAATCCATACGGTACCCGCGCGGAGTTCCGCGGCGAGGCGGTGGGCCTTGCTGATATCGGAAGTCCAGATGCCCGCGGCGAGGCCGTACATCGTGTCGTTCGCGCGCGGCAGGACTTCATCAAGATCGTGGAACGGCGTGGCGGCGACCACTGGGCCGAAGATTTCTTCCTGTACGACCTTGGCGTTATGCGGCGCGTCCACCAGCACCGTGGGCTCGACAAAGAAGCCTTTGCCCTCGCGTTTCTTCCCCCCGGTCAAAGCCCGGGCGCCTTCACTGAAGCCGCTTTCCATGTAGCCGCAGACGCGGTCGAACTGCTCCTGCGAAACGAGCGGACCCATGTCGCTTTCCGGATCGAGCCCCGGCCGCACCCGAATCTTTTTCGCTCGATCCGCTACGCCTTGCACCACTTCATCGAAGATCGGCTGTTCCACATACAAGCGCGACCCGGCGCAGCAGCACTGGCCGTGATTGAAGAAGATGGCGTTGGCCGCGCCGTCGATTGCGGTCGAAAGATCCGCGTCTTTGAAGATCACGTTGGGTGACTTGCCGCCAAGTTCGAGCGACACTTTCTTTAGGTTGCCGGCCGCGGCTTGCAGCACGAGCTTGCCTACTTCCGTGGAACCCGTGAACGCCACCTTATCGACATCCGGATGAGCGGCCAGCGCCGCGCCCGCTTCACCATATCCGGTGACGATGTTAACGACGCCCGCGGGAAAGCCCGCTTCGAGGATCAGCTCGCCCAGACGCAATGCGGAGAGCGGCGTCTGCTCGGCGGGTTTTAGAACCACGGTGCATCCGCAGGCCAGCGCGGGTCCCAGCTTCCACGCAGCCATGAGGAGCGGGAAATTCCAAGGGATGATCTGGCCCACCACGCCCACCGGTTCGCGGAGCGTGTACGCCAGGTACTGAGCGCCGGGCGTGTACGGGACCGACAGCGGGATCGTGTTGCCTTCGAGTTTGGTGGCCCAGCCCGCCATGTAACGGAAATTGTCGGCTACCAGCGGGATGTCGGCCGCGCGCGCGACGGTAAGCGGCTTGCCGTTATCCAGCGACTCGAGTTCAGCAAGTTCGTTCAAGTTGGCCTCGACCAGATCGGCCAGCTTCCAGAGAAGACGCGCGCGTTCCGCCGCGGTCATCCCGCGCCACGGACCTTTCTCAAAGGCGGCGCGGGCGGCCTTCACAGCGAGATCGATGTCCATCGCGTCGCCTTGCGCAACGCGCGACATTTCCTCGCCGGTCGCCGGGTTGAACACCGGAAAAGACTTTCCGGATACGGATTCCACCCACTGGTTATTGACCAGCATCTTGCGTGGGCGGGAGAGAAATTCAGTAACGTTCGAAGAAACGGGAAGTTGGGCGGTGGCCATGGAAACTCCTTCGTGGTGGCTTTCGTTAGATACTTTATCGCGAACCCGGCGGCCGTTTTTGCGGTGGGCGATCGCGACGTTTGGGCTTGTAGTGGCGGCGAGCGGGTTTACCTGGGGCGCTACCCGTAAACAGCGAAAGTACCTGACATTTTCAGTACTTATGACGCATGGTGTTATTCGGTGTTTGCGCCGATAGCCTGTCTGTGCAAGGAATTACCACTTTGAAACCGGACTTCGATTTTTGGATGATCCATCCTTTGCGCAACTTGTGGTCTCTGGAAGATCACAACCAGGAGGAACGAATTGAAGAAGAAATTAAGGCTGGCCGCAACCGGCGTTCTGGTTGTCGCATTTGGAACCACCGTAGCGTGGGGCGGCGACAAACTCGCTCCTGAATTACAACTCGAAAAGACTGCCGCCGGCCGTCTGGCGGCCAATGTCGAAGTGATCGTCCAGTATAAAGTAACTCCCACGCAGGCTCACCACAACAAAGTTATCGGCCTCGGAGGCAAACTCAACAACAAACTGGACTTTATCCGCGCGGCGCACTACTCCATTCCGGCGTCAGCGGTGCAGTCGCTGGCGAACGATCCGGACGTGACTTACATAACACCCAATCGTCCGATTGCGGCCATGTTCGATCAGCTCACGGATGACACCGTCCATTCCGACTGGGCGAATTCAATCGGCCAGAAAGGCGCGGGAGTCGGCGTCGCCATTATCGACAGTGGAATTGTCGACCTGCCCGATTTTTCTAACAACGGTACGGACCGCATCGTCTACAACCAGTCTTTTGTCGGCGGTACCGCGGCCGACCAGTTTGGCCACGGGACGCATGTTGCCGGCATACTAGCGGGCAACGGCAATGGAACCGTTTATATCGGAGTAGCCCCATCCGCCAATATCATTAACCTTCGCGTCCTCGACGCAAACGGGCATGGCACGGACGCCGGCGTAATCCAGGCGATTCAGACCGCCGTTTCCTTAAAGAGCCAGTACAACATCCAAGTGATCAATCTTTCGCTTGGTCGTCCCGTTCTCGAGTCCTCCGCGCTCGACCCGCTCGATCAAGCCGTTGAAGCGGCATGGAAGGCGGGCATTGCCGTGGTCGTTGCAGCCGGTAACGAGGGACGCGATAATAACGACAACACGAACGGCTACGGAACGATCGCCGCGCCGGGCAACGATCCCTATGTCATCACCGTGGGGTGCATCAAGAGCAATGGCACCGCGACGATGAGCGATGACACCATCGCCAGCTACAGTTCGAAGGGCCCGACCGCATTCGATCATTATGCGAAGCCGGACGTGGTCGCGCCGGGTAATCTGGTCATATCCACGCTGCCCCCCGGGCTGACGCTGTCGAACCTTTACCTGGCCAATCGTGTAGCCGGGAACTTCTTCATACTCAGCGGTACCAGCATGGCCACACCCGTGGTGGCAGGCGCCGTTGTTCTTGGTTTGGGAGCCGACCCGAACTTGACTCCCGATCAGGAAAAAGCCGCACTCATGCTTTCGGCTACCAAAAGCTACTTCCCGAAAAGCAGCGTGGCGGTCGATCCGACTACGGGGATCAGTTACACCAGCAATTACGATATCTTCACCGTGGGCGCCGGTGAACTGAATATACGGAGCGGATTCTCGCTGCCTTCGGCGCCTCCGGTCAGCTCCGCTGAATCCCCTTATGTGTCGTACAGCGCAACGACTGGGCTGGTCACACTACAAGGTGTAAGCGGTCAAAACGTGGTCTGGGGATCGAACGTTGTATGGGGTTCCAACGTGGTCTGGGGATCGAACGCGATCCTGTCCAACAACGTCGTCTGGGGTTCGAACGTGGTTTGGGGCTCCAGCTCAACGACCGGGTTCAATGTCGTGTGGGGCTCGAACGTGGTTTGGGGCTCGTCCACCGACGCCGCGGAAACTTTGCCCGTGACGATCGCCGGCGAACAGTAAAACCGCATTGCTTCTATTGCCGGGTCGATCGGAACGTCGACCGGAGCGTCGAGAGGAACAAGGGGCCGCGAGCGTGTGCTCGCGGCCCTCGCCTTTTGCAGACGACTTTTCCTCGGCGGATTCCGGTCCCACCGTAAAGCATTTAGACCCTACGGTCGATTCTTCTGGGGGAAGGCGAATTTAAAGGCAGACGAATTGGCGATGTCTATCATGAGTAGGGCTTACTGGCTATCGATGGTCCTCATTGGATCGAGCCTCAGCGCATTCGTGTTGGTCCACTGGCGCGCCGATCAGGAAAACCTTCCGAAGTTTGCTCTCTACTCTCTGGCGGCGATTCTCACTTCCCGGCTCAAAATCAGCTTGCCGGGGGTTTTTGGGACGCTGTCAATGAACTACCTGTTCGTGTTTCTTGGCATCCTTGAACTGCGCCTCGGATCGGGTTTAATCATCGGACTATGCGGGATTCTTGCCCAGACACTAATCCGGCCCAAGCAGAAGCCGCGCTGGCATCAGGTGCTCTTCAATCTGGCATCGATTTCTTTGCCGATCTCCTGCGCTTACGGCGTGCTCCGTTTGCCCGCGCTGCGATCGCTTGACCCGACCTCGATTCTCCCTCTGCTCTGCGCTTCGATGACTTACTTCCTCCTGAACACTTCCGCCGTGTCCGTGATCCTCGGCCTGACTACTCGGAACTCACCGGTGAACGTGTGGCGGGAATCGTTTTTCTGGACGTCGCCGCAGTACCTCGCGGGAGGCGCCATCGCCGGAGCGCTGCACTTCGTGAATCATTTCGTGCCGTGGCAGGGATTGCTGCTGAGCGCGCCTCCGATCTACCTTGTTTATCTTTCTTACCGTCAATATCTTGGGCGGGTCGACGAGCAGCAGAAACATATAGGCGATATGGCGCGCCTGCACTGGCGGACCATTGAGGCGCTGGCGCTTGCCATCGAAGCGAAGGATGACATGACGGCGGCCCATTTGAAACGCGTTCAGGTTTATGCCACCGAGGTCGCTAAGGACTTGAACCTCTCCCCCATGGAGATGAAAGCAATCGAAGCCGCGGCCTTGTTGCACGACATCGGAAAGCTGGCGGTGCCGGAGTACATCATCTCGAAACCCGGTAAGTTGACGGCCGAAGAGTTCGAAAGGATGAAAATTCACCCGGCGGTCGGAGCTGAGATTCTGGAGCGTGTGGATTTTCCTTATCCGGTCGTTCCCATTGTGCGCTCGCACCATGAGAAATACGACGGTACGGGTTATCCGGACGGTCTCAAGGGCGAAGAGATACCGATTGGAGCGCGCGTAATTGCGGCTGTGGATTGTCTTGATGCCCTGGCTTCCGAGCGCCAATACCGGCCGGCGATGCCTCTCGACGAAGCCATGGCTGTGGTCCAAAGCGAATCGGGAAAAAGTTTCGACCCTCGGATTGTCGCGATTCTGCAGACGAAGTATCGGGAACTCGAAGCCATCGCAAAAGCTGAACTCGGCACGAACACCAGCAAACCCCAGCGTGTAGCCACCGGAAACGAGACGGCGCCGGCCACAGGTTTCGCCGCCCCAACGGACGCGGTTCATCAACCCGCGAGTAGTAACTTCACGGCGGCGATTGCGAACGCTCGACGGGAAGTTCAGATGCTTGTCGAGATGACGAACGACTTAGGCTTTTCACTAAGTTTGGACGAGACCATGGCGCTTCTCGCGCTACGACTGGGCGCCTGCGTTCCCCACGACACCATCGTCATTTACATTGTTCAAGGCAATCACCTGAAGCCGCAGTTCGTGAAAGGAGAAAGCTTCCGGTTGTTCTCTTCTCTCGAGATTCCGATCGGTCAGGGCCTGAGCGGTTGGGTGGCGGAAAACAATCAATCCATCGTCAACGGAAACCCGAGCGTAGAGCCCGGCTATCTGAACGATCCGCAACTGACTACGGCACTCCGGTCAGGCATATCGGTCCCGCTTCTGAGCGACGGAGAGGTAGCCGGGGTTCTGAGCCTTTATAGCGTTCGCCCCGAGGCGTTCAGTCAAGATCATTTACGTATCTTGCTGGCCATAAGATCGAGAGCGGGAACGGCGATTGCGAACTCGATGCGCATGACCAAGCTCAAGAGCGCTGCCGATACGGACGAGCTGACGGGACTGCTGAACGCCGGCGCTCTTTGCCGCGCGCTCGCTGACGGCATTTCGATCGCGCAAGCCACGGGAACGGCGCTTTCTGTAATCATGCTGGACCTCGATGGGTTCAAACAAGCAAACGACCGGTTCGGTCATCTGACGGGAAACCGGATCTTGGAACGGATCGCGACCGAATTGACCCTCGCTGTCCGGTCCTCAGATTACGTTGCCCGCCTTGGCGGCGACGAATTCGTAGTGGTCCTGAAAGACGTAGGAAGTCACGTGTTAAACAATCTCCTGGACCGTATCAATGAAATCGGTCCCAGGGTGTCGATGGAGGTATGCCACGAGCCGCTGGTCCAGATGAGCGTCGGCGTGGCCGCCTATCCCGAGGATGGCTCCGACGTCGATAGTCTCCTCGAAACCGCGGATCAGAAGATGTATGCGGCCAAAAGGAAGCGAAAACTGGAGGCCGCGTCGCGGATACACGAGGTGAAGAATTGTGCATGAAGCGCAAAGGGCGCGGGGCGCGAACCCGCGCTCGGTTTTGCGCGAGTTCCACCGAGGACTCGTCAGGCCGCGCGGGTCGTCCTCGCAACCCGGAAGTTCATCCATGGGCTCCCCGATGTGGGTCTCCGATGTGCATCGGCCGGCCGCACGAGCTCTGGAACAACAGGGCCGGCCGACTGGATCGCGCGAAGCGCGAGACGCCAGGCGAGAGCCTCTGGCCGGGTTCCCTGGGCGCGAAACCGAAGAATGCCGCCTGGGATGAGGCGCAGTCTTGCCGCGTTTTTCCGGCCCCGCGTTCTTTCAAATCGAGGAGGCTTCCATCGCTGAAGGCCCACGCTCGGGGAACCGCACCTCAAACGCCGATCCGCCGGCCGAGCGATCGAGGATTAAGTCGCCATCGATTTGCTTCGTCAGGATCTTAACGATGCGCAGGCCGAGGGACTTCGAACCTTCCCAATCGAAGCCTTCCGCGATCCCGACCCCGTCGTCGCAGCAGCGCAGCGAGAGTTCTCCCGATTCCAGCCGCGCAAAGCGGACGGTTACGGTTCCGCTGCGTCCGTCCGGAAAGCCATATTTCAGTGCATTGGACACTAATTCATTCAGAATCAGGCCGCAAGGAATCGCTAGATGCACCGAAAGATCAATTTCCATGGCTTCAATTTGAACCCGGACGATGCCGGTCTCAACGGCATAGGCGGCGCAAAGTTCATTCGTCAGCTGCCGCACATAGAGGCCAAAGTTGACCCGATCCAGTCGATCGGTGCCATAGAGGCGTTCGTGGATAAGCGCCATGGACAGGACCCGCTTCTGGCTCTCCGCGAGCGCAATGCGCGCCCGGTCGTCGTCGATGCGGCTAGCCTGCATTCCGAGAAGCCCCGCGATAACAGCCAGATTGTTTTTCACACGGTGGTGGACTTCCTTGATCAACACCGTTTTTTCGGCCAAAGCCTGCTCCAGGCGCTCGCTCTGCCGCAACGCCTCCTCGGTCCGCTTGAAGGCCGTTATGTCGTTATTCACCTTCACCACGGAGACCGGAACGCCGGTGGCATCCCGGTGCAGCACCCAATGGCTCGCCACCCAGAGGGGCGCGCCATCCCTGGACCTCTGGCGGAATTCGCCGCTCCAAGAGCCCCGTTCGATGACCTCGTCCATAATGTCGCTAAACGGGATCGGTAGTTCGCTGTTCAACAATTCGTGGCTTTTGCAGCCGAGCGCTTGTTCGCGGGACCAGCCATAGAGCGCCGCCATACCCCCATTCCAGAACAGAATTCTCCCATCTAAATCCTGGATGACGGTTTGTGCTTTATCGAGCGCCGCCGTAAGTTCGGACAACCGGGCGTTGGCTGTCTCTAACTCTTTCGTCCGCTCGGTGACACGGCTCTCCAACATCACATTAACGATGTTCACGGCCGCTTCAAAGTCGGTAATAAGTCTCCCTCAGCACTGTTCGTACTGTGCGCGATCGGCTAACTCGGCTGCGCCCAACCGATCAATGACGATTCTTCGAAGCGCATAGCGCGGGACCCGCGCCGCCAGATCGCAAAAGAGCGAATGAAACCTGGCGCCGCGGGGCGCGTTCGCTAGGTGTAGAAAACCATCGCGCCCCGCCGCGTTCGCAATGTTCAATGGGAAGTTCGTCCCGAAAGAACGGCGCTAGCGGAAGACGTGCCTGGGCGGCATTCTTTCGCCGATTTTTCAGGGAGCCGCGAACCGTTCCCATCGCCCCCAGCCTGGGGCGCGCTCCGCGGCCGCTCGATGTTTGCCGATCGCCGCTTCCTGGGGCGGAGCATTGAATCGGCTTCGCCCGGAAGCCGGAAACGCCGGTCACGTTCGCCCGATCGATTGTTTGCCGGCTGGAGTCAGCGGTCAAATAAATAACAGGAATATCCCGGCGCTCACGTAACACCGG
>NZ_CAJCHS010000162.1 GCF_903970205.1 Nevskia soli
GGTTGGAGTGGGATTGGGTGGCCGGGTTGGGGTGGGCATTGGGTGGTTGCGCGGGTTACGAGTCGGATCTCGATGACAGGGCTGCTTTCACCAGCGCGCCGAAGGGCGTGGGTTGACCGTTCACTTGCGTTACGCGCGGCCAGTCGGACCAGCTCCACGCTGTCCAGCCGATGTTGCGGGCTTCGAAATAGGCGGCCAGCCGGCGGCCCCATTCGAGGTCCTGATCTTCGCCGCCCCACTCTGCCGCAAAGACCGGTTGGGTTGCCGCGAGATTGCCGAAGCTTTGGTCCCATTGGTCGCCTTTGTTCGGGTAGACATGGGTTGCGTAGACCAGATTCGTTTCGCCGGGTAGGGGACATCCGGTCAGATCGTAGCCCCAGTTTGTGCCTGAAATGAAGATCAAGGCATCGGCGCACACCGAGCGAATCGCGGCTATCATCGGGCGCGCCCAGGCATGCCAGTCGTCGCAGGTCACGAGTCCACTGGCCAGTGGATCGTCCGGCAAGGGATCGTGCGGTTCGTTGAACAGATCGTAGAGAACGGCGGGCTCGCCCGCGTATCTTGCCGCCAGTTGGCGCCACAATTCGATACTGTCGTCGTTGGGTAGAGGCGCTATGAAATTGCGGCTTCCGTCGGCGAAGTGGCCACGGGGCGTAACCGCATCCAGCCATTGCAGATCGAGCAGCGTGTACGCACCATGGCCGGCCGCGCACTCGATCACAAAATCGAGTGCCTTCAGATACCCGGCGGGATCGTAGGCCTCGCGTTTTAGGGCCCACGATTGGTTAAACGGCAGGCGGATGATGTTAGCGCCCCACTCACCGGCGATGGCGGCGATCTCCTCGGCGGTGATGCCGGCTTTGGCAAGCGAACCCGGACTCTCAGGCGAGCCGTATTCGAGCCCGGAGCGGTTCACGCCGCGCAGCAACACCGGCGCCTGATCGCTACTGCGAACGATCCGGTTGCCGCTTACTCGGAGAGGTTCGAGTGAATGCGAGAGAGACATTGCCTGAGTGACTTCTCCTTCACCACGATGGTCTCCGCGATCCGGTCTTCCACCGTGCGCCGGTACGGATGGATGAAGTACTGAGCGAATCCAAAACCGAACTCGAGGGCGGCGGCTCCATAGCCTAGCGCGCGTTCGATGGAATGCCAGAGCGTCATGTGCTCGTGGACCAGTGACACGACGCGAATCCCCATCAGACGCTTGCCCGGCGTCCGGCCGTTGCCGAAGAATGTCGAGAGTCCGAAGTAGAGGACGGGCGTAACGACATTCAGAATGACTTTTCCAAGCTCGTCTTCGCGGCCGATTCTTATATTGACGCTGCTATTGTCGCCATGCGCGACGCGATAGAAGTGAATCGCAAATCCGACACCGGCGGCTGCGATCAATAAGAGAAAAAGTGCGACGACGGCATCGACCGCAAAAGCGATCGCGCGCTGGTAGAACGCCGCGAATTCGACTCCCGTGAGTTCCGCCATGCGCTCCGTCTCACGCGGCTCGTAGGTCCGCAGACGCTTAGGTAAGAGATGACTTTTGATGGCCGTGGGCATCGAAGTTAGCCGGGTCCAGCCAGCGGTCAAACGCCTGCTTCCGCTGCGGCCATTCGGAATCCAGCATAGAATACCATGCGGTGTCGCGATTGCGGCCCTTCACGATCATGTGCTGACGGAAGATGCCTTCGAAGGTAAATCCGAGGCGTAAGGCCGCGCGGCGGGAAGGCTCATTCAGCGCGTTGCACTTCCATTCGTAGCGGCGATAACCGAGGTCTTCGAACACATACCTGGCCATCAGGTACATCGCTTCCGTCGCGCCGGCGGTGCGCTGCAGCTGCGGCGTGTAAAGGATGTTGCCGACTTCGATGACGCGATGCGCCGGTTCAATGCGCAGGTACGATGCGCGGCCGACCGCGCGCTGCGTCTGATTATCGATGATGGCGAAGAACAACGGATCATCCAGCGCGGCCTTCTGGATCAGATGTTCCTGGTACGCGGCGCGATCGGTGAACGGGCCTTCGAACAAGTAGTCCCACAGACGATCGTTCGCCGGACCGCTCGACCCTTCGAACAGAGCGTCACCATGCAACTCCGGATTCAGCGGGACGACCCTAACGGTCCGGCCGGTAAGCGTGACGCGTTCGGGTTTCAACTAGGGTTTCGAATCCTCAGCGAGGGTTGCGGGCACGCGTTCGGAGGGATGCTCCTGCAACTCGCGGTTCAGCTCGCTGAGAACATCGCGCTCGAGACCTCCGTGAACCTGCTCATCCAGACGGCGTAGGGCGACGCCCACGATATCGCGATGCCGCAAGCCTGCCCCAAGACCCTTCTGGCTGAGCTCGAGCCACAAGCGGTGTACCAGATCGACGTCTTCCGGCCACAGCCGCGGGGGATGCGGCCCGAGGTTGAAGTACATGGACTGGTTCGGGTCCGGCATCACGATCTCAAGCGAAAGCGACGGGCGCGGCTCCGGAAGGCACTCCCAAGCCTCGCCGACGAGCTTTCCCTGTTCCGCCGGCGACAAGCGCGGCGAGAGACCGGTGACCAGCCGCGACGACTGCAGATTCTGAGCCGTCTGAACCATGGCCACCCACGGACTGGTGCTGGCGACGGTCAATAGCTCGATGTGTTTGCCGGCCTTCTCCGCAAGAGTAACGGCCTTGGTGAAAACCTGGGTCTCGGCATCCGAGAAGATTTGATCCGCTTCCAGTTCGTGCTCGCCGGATGCCGCCTGCGTCACCAGATGAACCGAAAGCGCGACGATGTCGATCTTGCGCGTATCGGTTTTGGCGAGAACCTTTTCGAGGTGTTCCAGGTGGACCGGATTGCGAACGGCGACCAGGATATTGCCGGGGCGAACCGATATGCGCTCGGCCGTAATCTCGCGATTCGTATCCAGCCGGAACTGCTCCAAATGCGATTGGTCGATGGCTTCGGCCTTGCGGTGGTGATAGCGCTCGGTGAAGTAAAAGATCAGGAAGAACGTGATCGTGAAGATGCCGCCGGCGATGGTAGCCGTCTCTTTAGTGAGAACGTTGATGGCCGCCAGCGTAAACAGGAACGCCGTGATCAACGCCAGTCCGACCGGCCACTCGCGGCCGCCGATGTGGAGGTTGAACGGTACTTTCCAGGCGCGCTGTTCGGGTTTCTTGAAGCGCAAAACCAGGACGGAAAGCGCTTTCATGGCAAAGCTCCAGACGACGCCGAACGCGTACGCTTCGCCGAGCACGTTCACGTCGCCGCGGCTGATGACGATGGTGACGAGTTGCAGGATTACTACCAGGTTGATCAGGCGCGATGTGGTCCCGAAGGTGTGGTGCGGGACGCGGAACCAGTTGGGCAGAACGCCGTCTTCAGCGACACGGTTGAGTACACCATTGGATCCGATGATCGCCGTATTCACCGCTCCCGCGAGGATCAAGACGCCCACCAGAACAACGAAGCCATGGAAGAACAGCTTGAGAATGTTCGGCCCGACCAGGAACATGGACAAGCCGCCGATCAGGTTGTCCAGATACTTGCCGCGCTCGTGATCCGGAATAATCATGACGGCGAAGAAAGAAACCATCGCCGTGAAGATCAGACTATAAAGGAAGATAACGGTGCCGGCGCGCTCCAGGTTTTTCAACTTCGGGGAAGCGATCTCGCGATAGACCTGGGCGAGAGTTTCGAAGCCGCTCATGGCCAGCAGCGAATGCCCAAGGCCAATCAGAATCGCAACGAAAGTGATCTGCGGAGCGATAGTGCCCTTCAACCAGCCGAGAGCGTTCGGGCCGTAATGGATGTTGCTCCGGTCCGGAAGCGGAACGGGGTTGAAGCCTTTCTGCGAAATCGTGAGCAGACACCAGGTAATCAGGATGACGACCATCACCGTCGTGATCTGCATAATCCGCAGAGCCTTTTCGCTGGATTCGTGAATGCCGATGATGTTCTTGCGCCAGAAATAGATCGTTACGATCGCTGCGAATCCGGCCGCGAAATAGGCCGAGGGAACATGCAGCGCGCTGATCTTGTATTGGTCGCCAAGTTCGTTGATCAGGCCGGCCAGGTAGAGCCCGGCGCTGACGCCGCTGATCGGGCCGGTGAGAACATAGTCGAACATCAACGCCGAGACGGAGAACTTAGCGAGAGTTCCGCCCATGGCCTCGTGTACGACTTTGTATACGCCGCCGCGCACGAACATGCTGCAGCTCTCGATGTAAATTGCCCGGACGGCGTACGAGAACAACATGATCGAGAGAATGAACCAGGGAGCGGACTTACCAATCGCGGTTTCCGCAATGCCGCCCGCGTAGTAAGCCGAAGATGCGAGATCGCTTAGGACAATGGCGGCCGCGCGCCAAAATGAAATAAACGACAGCATGACCGTCGTCGCGACGATCACTTTGTTTGCTGTTGAGGGGCCGCCCACTGTGCGGCCGGCTGGAGACGAAGAGGTCGTTCCCACGCGGCCACAAGATTAACATGAGCCCCGAGCGATTGGCGAGACAGATCATTGAAGCGCTACACCGGGCGGGATTTCAGGGCCTCCTGGTGGGTGGCTGCGTGCGCGATCTGCTCCTTGGCTTGAAGCCTAAAGACTGGGATGTTGCGACCGATGCGACGCCGGAAGAGGTGCTGCGTTTGTTTCCCGGATCGAATCTGGTTGGGGCGGCTTTTGGGGTTGTGCTCGTGCGGGAGGGGGATGCTCAGGCGGAGGTCGCGACGTTTCGGACGGACGGCGAGTATACGGATGCGCGACGTCCGGAGGCGGTCCACTTCGAGCGTGATCCGAGGAATGACGCGCTGCGCCGCGACTTCACGATTAATGCGCTGTTTCTGGAGCCGGAGAGCGGCGAGATCCTCGACTTCGTCGGCGGGCGGGCGGATTTGGACGCGGGTGTTATTCGCGCGATCGGCGTTCCGGAGGCGCGATTCCGCGAGGATCACCTTCGATTGCTGCGAGCCATACGGTTTGCAGCGCGACTGAAGTTCGACATCGAAGCGGAAACATGGGAAGCGATTCGCCGTCTTGCACCGGAAGTGAAGACCGTCGCCGCCGAGCGGGTGCGGGACGAACTTACGCGCATCCTGACCGAAGGGGGCGCGCGCCGCGGCTTCGAGATGCTGGATGCGAGCGGGCTGCTGCGCGAGGTTTTACCCGAAGTCGCGGCCATGCACGGAGTGGAGCAACCGCCCGAGTGGCATCCCGAAGGCGACGTCTGGGTGCATACGATGCTCCTGCTCGAGCAACTGGAACACCCGTCGGCGACGCTTGCATGGGCGGCGTTGCTGCACGATGTCGGGAAGCCGCCCACGTTCCGCGCAGCCGATCGGATTCGCTTTGATGGACATGCGGAAGTGGGCACCGAGATCGCACGAAAGATCATGGGCCGCCTGCGGTTCTCGCGTGAAGACGGCGAGCAGGTGGAGCAGTTAGTCGCGAATCATATGAAGTTCAAGGACGTGCGCGCCATGCGGGAGAGCACGCTCAAGCGCTTTGTGCGGCAGCCGAAATTCGACGAGCATTTGGAGTTGCACCGGATCGACTGCATGTCGAGCAACGGGTACACGGAGGCCTATGATTATGTGCGCGGACGGCTTGGGGAATTGACGGCGGAGGAGTTGACGCCGGAACCGTTAGTTACGGGGCGCGATTTGATTGCGGAGGGATATAAGCCTGGCCCGCTGTTCTCGGAGATATTGAGTGCGGTCGAAGATGCGCAACTGGAGGGAATAGTTAGTTCGAGGGAAGAGGCGCTGGAGTTTGTGCGGGGGAGGTTCCGAGTGGGGTCATCGGAGCTGTACTCTTAGATGACAGCACTACGCAAATCGCGTACAGTAAGGGCGGCGTGCGGAAAATCCGGTGGCGAGTGATCTATTACGATCACAGCGATCGTATGCCAATATTCCTCTTGTCCGCGTTTCCGAAGAATCGAAAGGCAAACCTGAGCAGGGCTGAGCGGAACGCAATAAAACGCCTTGTTCCGGCTCTAGTGGCCGGTTCTACGAGAGTCGGTTCTACG